>CAMWPE010000246.1 GCA_947176055.1 uncultured Desulfovibrio sp. | reverse complement strand
GGTTTATCCTTTGGACTTGATCCCGACCGTCCGCGCCGCCGTTTTTCAGGTACATAAGCGGTTCATGGCGAAGGTTTTTTGCTATGGATTCGGCCATCATCGCGATTATTTCCCTTTGCGCCGGCGTAATGTCGCCTATTTTCCTTAACGCCCGCGCAAGCTCGAATTCGCGAATCTCGCGTTCCTTTTTCAGCAGATCCTTGATTGTCGGCTCGCTTTCCAGACTTTGAAGCCAGTTATTAAAAATGTTGGCTTCCTCTTCGACAATGGCCAGAGCCTTTCGCGCCTCGTCTTTCCGGACTAGCTTGTTTTCCTCAACCACCGCGCGCAAGTCGTCGATATCGTAAAGATACACATTATCCAGGGAGTTGACGGCGGGATCAATGTCCCTTGGCACGGCGATATCGATCATGAACATGGGTTTGTTTTTCCGGGCCTTGAGTACCTTTTCCATCTCGGATGGGCCAATGATGGGATCAGGCGAACCTGTCGAGGCGACGACAATATCGGATTTTGCCAGGGCCGATGGCAAATCCTCAAACTTTACGGCCTCTCCGTTAAATTTTTTCGCCAATTCACGGGCCCGTTGAAAAGTTCTATTCAGGATATAGATTTTTTTTATTCCGCCTCGCAGGAGATGCAAGGCGGCCAATTCCGCCATTTCCCCGGCGCCAATCAACAGCGCGGTTTGATTGCCCATATGGCCGAAAATACGTTTTGCGAGTTCCGCGGCCGCGTAACTAATGGAAACCGCGCTTGACGCGACCGCCGTTTCGTTGCGAACGCGCTTGGCTACGGAAAACGCCTTATGCAAAAGTCTATTAAGAATTGAGCCCGTTTTATTAGCTTCGACCGCCTGTCTATAGGCCTGCTTTAACTGGCCCAGGATTTGCGGTTCGCCAACAACCATGGAATCCAGGCTCGAAGCGACATTAAACACATGTTTTACGGCGTCAAGATTATGATATATGTAAATATATCTCTCCAGTTCCGCTCTCGATTCGTTTCTAGCCTCCGACCATAAATTAATTAAATGATTATCCATATCGCCTGCGCCAACTCCAAGCAATTCAACCCGGTTGCATGTGGAAAGGATCAACGATTCATTAAGTATTTCCGATTTTGGCAAAGCCCAAGTCTCCGCCGAGCAGAAATCGTTAAGCGCGAACCTCTCTCTCGCGTCGACTCCCGCGGTGCGGTGATTTAAGCCAATAAGGGTTATTGTGAAATTCATAAGGGGGATCCGTCAGATTCGCATAAAATCATGTCTGGTTGGCAACCAGAAATTAACGATCAGGATGGAAAAAACACAAAGGAGAAAAATATATATTGTTAATAAGGCCGGTTTTTTTCCGCGCCAACCTTTTGCAAGGCGATTATGAAAAAGAATTGCCAGTAGAATCCACACCAGTAAACTGACAATAATTTTAGGATCATTTATCTCCTGATCGAAAATTGGAGGCGCCCACGCAAATCCGAATGCCAGTCCGACAGTAAAGAGAGGGAAAGCGCAGAGCGCGCAGATAAAATTGATTTTATCCAGAATTGCCAGCGCTGGCATGGAACTCCAGAAGCCTGAAATATCCTTTTTTAATTTTATCCTTTTTTGCAAGAGAAGAAATATAATTGAAGACACGAAAGCGATGGAAAGGCAACCCAGACTCATGAAGATTGCTCCGACATGCAGGGCGAAAAATGGGACGGACAAAGTGTCTGGCAGGGTGACAGCGGCGTTTATGAAAGGGAAAGAAATCAGGAAAAGGAGCAAGCCAAACAGAGACGCGAAGAGGATGAATGATTCGTTTTGCAGTATTTTCCAGGCAAGCGCTCCGGAAAGGAGGCTAAACCAGGCGAGAAGCTGGATATAGGCGCCGGCGCTGGGTCCGGATGGGAAAAGTTTATGGAAACCAAGCGCCAGCGTTAAAGTCTGACATAAAAAGGCGCAAATGGAGAAATAAAAGCTTCTCTTTAGCCAGTTCCGCTTATGAAAAATAAGCCCCCAAAAACCCGCGAAAGCCGCCAGAGCGTAAAGCGTTAGAGTAAGAAAGCTGGGAAGATAAGGAGAATACATATCAAACGAGCTCTATAATCGCGGCGAGATCTCGGGAATAACCGGCTGGAAAAAGGGTTGTCAAAAATTCCAGACACCGTTCTCTTTCGTTATTTTCCAGCCAGTCCGCTACGGGCGAGTCAATTATCGCGTATATAAGCCGTTGGCGCCAAGCTTGATTTGGTCTAGCCCGCAAAATTAATGGCCTCAATAATTTCATAAGGGATGTCATTCGCGCTCGCGGTTTCAACCATTCGGCCAGTTGTCGCCCATATAGTCTGGCAAGCGCCGGACTGGCCCCGGATGTTGAAATGGCCGCGACGAGATCTCCGCGCCGAACCGACGCTGGAACTATAAACGATCCGCGGCCGGAGCCGGACGCCGTGTCGCAAAAAATACGCGCGTCCTCGCAAATTCGCGCTATCCTGTCATTTTCGCGCGGATCGCCCGCGCAGGCGAAAACCAGGGAGGATTTTTCTATATCTTCCCGCTCGCAGACGCGGTTAAAAAAATATATTTTGGTTTTCGAGCTTGTCTCAATGGAAATATCCGGAGCTGGATCAAAAATTGAAACGGAGCGGGGCTCGCATACGATAAGGCCGGCCAATTTGCGCCGCCCCACATTTCCCAGTCCCGCGATAAGGCAATCGAAATTTTTGAGAGAGATAAACGCCGGATAAAGCGGTATTGATAACATTGCCGAATTATAAAAAATTCCTTTTTTCATTGCAAAAGCAATTTACATAAGACGGCGGATTTTGCAAAATTTTCGGCGCGACATAATATAAGGCAAAAGCGCGTTGACAAACGTAGCGCGCCGGGGCGTTAGCCGCGAAAGAAAGGGGCGCCAGATGGCGAAAAGATCATTAATAATTCAGGGAGCGCGATTTGGCGATCTTGTCCAGACGAAAAGATTGATTGTATCCGCGGGCGCGAACCGGAAGATCGCTCTTGTCGCGGACGCTCGATTAAAAGAACTGGCCGCGATAATTTATCCGGACACGGAATTTTACGGTATAAATTTTCATGGGGCGCCGTCCCGCGAAGGCGTAATAGAGAATTCCACAATTTTTGGAGAGTTGCGCGAACAGGATTTTGCCGAAATTTATAATTGCAATTTTTCTCCCTTGACGACCTCGATATGCCGCCTGTTTCCGGAGGACAAAATAATAAATTACCGCCCGGCGCGCGACTCCGCCGGAGGAATTTCGCGCGGACCCTGGGCGCGATTGATTTTTAGATTAAGCCGTTTCCGTAAGTCCACTCCTCTCAATATCGCGTATTTTTGGGGCTGGTTGGCGCCTTTTCCCAACGAGGGGAAAAAAATTAATCCGGTCGCTATTCCGGGGGGGAAGGGGCTGGGG
>CAMWPE010000245.1 GCA_947176055.1 uncultured Desulfovibrio sp. | reverse complement strand
ACTTGCGCGAAAGCCGGTTTGACCAGACGCGTTTCCCCCCATGGAATGCGCCATTCTTTCGCGACGCATTTGCTCGCGGGCGGCGCGGATCTGCGGGCGGTGCAAGAACTTTTGGGCCATAGCAATATAACGACGACGGAAAGATACACGCATTTAAGTTTGGAAAATATTATTAGCGTGTACGACAGGACGCATCCGAGAAACAAGACGACGGATAAATGACGAAATATTTTGTCCCGCGCCTTGTTCACTATTGGCATGCCCCGGCGATCGCGCTATAAATAACAAGGAAATTTTTAATTCATCGCAGGAGGAGCAGGAAATGCCCGCAATCGTAATTGGTCATATGAATCCGGACACGGACAGCGTCGTGTCGTCTATCGCGGCGTCGAATCTTTACAATAGAAGAGGAAATGACACGGAAGCCTGCGCGCAGGGCGCTCCGGCTCCGGAAACAGTTTTCGTGCTTGAAAGGTTTGGTCTTTCCGCTCCGCGCGTAGTCGATAATGTCGAGGGTAAGGAATTATTCCTTGTAGATTTTTCCGACCTCGCCCAGGCGCCCGCCGGTATGGACAAAGCTACGGTACTGGGCATAGTCGATCATCATAAGCTGGGCGATATCACCACCGCGCAACCTATCGAGGCCTGGATCTGGCCCGTAGGATGCACCTGCACGGTTCTCAAAAATATGTACGATTTTTACAATATCGAAATTCCTAGGGATATCGCCGGCGCGATGATGTGCGCCATCCTTTCCGACACTGTGATTTTCAAATCCCCCACGACGACGGAAGCGGACAAAAAAGCTGTCGAAGATCTGGCCGCTGTAGCGGGTGTGGAAGATTATCGCGCGCTGGCCATGGATATGTTCCGCGTCAAATCCGCCGTCGATGGAACGAGCGCGCAGGATCTTGTTTTCCGCGATTACAAAGATTTTGATATGAACGGGAACAAGATTGGCATAGGCCAGCTGGAAGTGATCGATCTTTCCATGCTGGACAATGTGAAAGACAACCTTAAACGCGAGCTGGAGAATCTCAAAAAGGACGGACGGCATAGCGTCGCCCTATTGCTTACCGATATAATGAAAGAAGGATCAGAACTGCTCATCGTCTCCGACGATCCGTCCCTGGTAGAAAAAGCTTTCGGCGTAGCCCCGGATAGCGAGGTTATCTGGTTGCCCGGCGTCATGAGTCGCAAAAAGCAGGTTGTGCCCAATTTCGAACGGTGTTTTAAAGGCTAAATGCCAGGTTTAAATATTTAAAATCAGCTCAACCGCGCTATATTATTCCCGGCGAACGATTTCGCCGGGTTTTATTTATCGAAATTTATATAACAAATTTTAAAAACCATAAAACTTTCATCGCCCATCATTATCGGCATATCCGTTATTTTATATACAAATATACCGCGATAGCGAACAAAATTCCGCCGACAAACACAGCGATATCCCTCTCTGGTATCGCTCCGCAAGCCAGAACAATAATTCCGGCGGCGAGCAAGGATTTGCGTCCGGCGAAAATCGCGGCCCCCAAAATCAACAGCCCCGCGATTTCAAGTAGTGGAAAGAGTTGATAACCAGGCGTTTCAGGTATCGCGTAAACGGCCGGGTTACAAGCGCGGATAAAAGTTGCATCGCGTTTTTCAGACATAATATCCCAAGGCGACCAGAGGTCAGGAGCCGCTCGTTCCAAAACAAAATTTGCGCGTTGCCAGTCAATGATTATTATCAAATAATCCGCGAGAAATAAAGGGACAGGCTCGAAGGATCCCCGCGCTGGCGTATTGCGGATTCGCGTTTATAACTATCAATTAACGGCGCGGGAACTTCCTTTGGAGCGAGGATCCGGGCGCCGGACACAAGGCTAAACGGTTGGGTTGGGGCAGTCGCAAGATGCTTTTATTCGCCATATTTCTATAGTTCCGGGGACATAGGAGAGAGTATGGACAATCTTACGCCGCGGCAAATAGTAAGCGAGCTGGATAAATATATAATAGGACAGGAAGACGCGAAGCGCATGGTGGCCATCGCGGTAAGGAACAGATGGCGCAGGCAAAAGCTGGATCCGGCGTTGAGAGAGGAAATCGCGCCTAAAAATATAATCATGATGGGCCCCACGGGCGTGGGGAAAACCGAAATCGCCCGCAGAATGGCGAAAATGGTAAACGCGCCCTTTTTAAAGGTCGAAGCCACCAAATTTACCGAAGTTGGGTATGTGGGCCGGGACGTGGAATCAATAATCCGGGATCTTATGGAAATCGCTATAAATCTTGCCCGCTCTCAAGAAAACGAAAGAGTAAGGCAGGCGGCCGAAAGCGCCGCCGAATCGCGATTGATGGATCTCGCTTTGCCGGCGTCTTTTGGCCAGGAGTCCAGAAGCGGAACCAGGGAAAAATTGCTCCGTCAATTCCGGCTGGGATTTATGGATGATCGGGAAATCGAGATGGAGGTGACCGAGCAGGCGGGGAAAGGGATTGACATCTTCGCTATTCCGGGCATGGAAAATATGGGAACCCAAATGCGCGATATGTTTGGCAAAGCGTTCCCTCCCAAAAAAAAGCGCAGAAAAATGAAAATGCGCGAGGCATATAACATACTTGTCCAGGAGGAATCCGCGAAGCTTGTCGACGAGGAATCGTTGGCGGAAAAGGCGAAAAACAGCGTCGAAGAAAGCGGCATTGTGTTTATCGACGAGATCGATAAAATCGCCAGCTCGAGCGCGCAGAGATCTTCGGATATCTCCCGCGAAGGAGTGCAAAGGGATTTGTTGCCCATTGTGGAAGGAAGCTCGGTAAATACAAAATACGGCATGGTGCGCACCGATCATATCCTGTTTATAGCGGCGGGCGCCTTTCATTTTAGCAAGCCTTCGGACATGATTCCGGAACTTCAGGGACGGTTTCCGTTAAGAGTGGAATTAAAACCGCTGGGCAAGGAAGAATTTTACAGGATTCTCACCGAACCGGACAACGCGCTTACAAAACAATACGCGGCCTTGATGGCGACGGAAAATATCCGGTTGTCGTTTCCGCGCGACGGTCTTGAGGAGATCGCGGGTTTTTCGGAAGAGATCAACTCTCGCGCCGAAAATATAGGTGCGCGTCGGCTATACACGGTCATGGAAAAGATCCTCGCCGATATTTCTTTCGACGCTCCGGAACGACAGGGAGAAGAAGTGATTGTGGACAGGTCGTATGTAACCGAGCGTCTCAAGGATTTGCGCGAAGATCAGGATTTGAGCAAATATATACTGTAATAGCCGCGTCGCGTTGTCCATGCGCTCCGTATGAAGCGCGTTGGGCAATAAAAATTAAAATCCCCTTGACGCTCGCGCGGGACGATTTATATAAAGCGTCCGGCCCGGAAAGACGGCGGAAAAAATTTCGCGGGATGTCTTGACGGGGATGGGGAAAG
>CAMWPE010000244.1 GCA_947176055.1 uncultured Desulfovibrio sp. | reverse complement strand
GGGGAAAAAAATTAATCCGGTCGCTATTCCGGGGGGGAAGGGGCTGGGGATTACTCTGGCCGGCAGGAATGCCAGACGTTCCCTGCCGCCGGAAATTCTCGCGAAAATCGCGGCGCTTGTCGATTCGGTTCTTAAGCCGGGCGAGATTCGTCTTTTCGGCGCCGCGACCGAAAAGCGTCTCGCTCGCGAATTAATCTTGAGTTTACCCGCGACCCCCAGAAACAAAATTAATGATCTTACGGGCGCGACTGGCTGGAAAGATCTGGCGGAGCAATTGACGGGACTGGATTTATTGTTGGCTCCGGATACGGGCACGGCTCATTTGGCGGCTTGTCTGGGCGTGCCGGTAATGGCTTTCTTCCTCTCCTCAGCCCTATGTCATGAAACCGGGCCTTACGGTCTTGGACATACGGTGTGGCAAGCCTCCGGGAATTGTGTTCCTTGTATAGAAAGCGCGGCTTGTCCTATTGAAACAAAATGTCTTCTGCCTTTCGCTTCCAGGGATTTTTATCGAAGTCTTACGGAATTTTTAAAGGAAGGACGTCCTCCCGCGAAGCTTCCTGACGGACTCTTGTTGTATCAGCCAAAGTTTGACGAGCTGGGAATCGAGTTTATCGCGGCGGCGGGGAACGACGAGTATGCGAAAAAACGCGCCTACGCCAGGTTATTGGTCAAAAACTGGCTTCGTCTGAAAACGCCGCTAGACAACGAAGCGGCCTTGATTAACGAATTCCGGGATTATATTGGCGAGCTCTTCCCCGAAGACGAATGGGCGGTGCCTCCCGAAAGGTATTCGTAATGAATAATAAATTGAGAATTCTGGTAGTTCTGCCCATGTACGGGGGCTCTTTGCCAATTGGCGAATATTGCGCTAAAGCCCTGTCCAGATTGGGTCATAGCGTTCGCGTATTCTCCGCGCAGAATTTGTATCCGGGCTACCTTGGCATAAGGAAGCTCGATATCGCGCCGGCTCGCGCGAGGGAAGTCGAGCATTCTTTTTTAAAATTCGTCAATCAGGCGATTTGGGCGCAAATCCAGGAACAAAAACCCTCGCTGGTTCTAGCTTTGGCTCAAGCTCCCATCGACGCCCTTACGCTTCGCAAGCTGAAAAGGGAAGGCGTTGCTTCCGTCATGTGGTTTGTGGAGGATTACAAGGTTTTTAATTACTGGAAAACGCTTGCTCCGCTATACGACGCTTTCGCGGTGATTCAAAAACAGCCTTTTTTGGACATGCTCAAAGATATTGGCCAGGAAAGAGCTTTGTATCTTCCTTTGGCCGCTTTGCCGGAATTTCATAAACCTTTAAAACTTAATCCGGCCGAGTTAAAGGAATACGGATCGGAGCTTTCCTTTCTTGGCGCCGGTTATCCCAATAGAAGATTGGCCTTCCGGGGATTGGCGGACAGGGATTTCAAGATTTGGGGGAATGATTGGGATAACGAAACGGCGCTTGCGAAAAATATTCAGCGCGGAGGAGCCAGGATCAGCGCGGAAGAAAGCGTTAAAATTTATAACGCCGCCGGGATAAATATAAATTTGCATTCGAGCCTCGACGCGTCCTCGATTGCTGGCGGGGGCGATTTTGTAAATCCGAGGACATTCGAACTGGCCGCGATTGGTGCATTCCAGCTGACAGACAGGCGCTCCCTAACAGACGAATTGTTCGCGGACGACGAGCTCGCGTTGTTTGACAGCATGGACGAATTTTACCAAAAACTTGATTATTTTTCCGCGCATCCGGAAAAACGCGCGGAATACGCCGCGAAAGGCCGGGAACGGGTTCTGAAGTCGCATACGTACGAACTCAGGATGGAAACGTTGCTCGATTATTTGCGGAAAAATATCCCCGGGTTTGGAAAAGAATTGGTCGCGGATAATCTACCGGAAGATCTGCCGCCGGAATTAGCGGAAAAAATCCGCGGACTCGCTTCGGATTTGGGTCTGGCGCCGGACGCGCGATTTGAAGATATCGTCGCCGCTTTGAGACGCGAGCAGGGAGAGCTGACGGAGCTGGAAACGGCTATTCTCTTTCTTGACGAATGGCGTAAACAATATTCGCGTTAGCGCCGTTTATCGCGCCGGATTTGATTCCGTCGCGACAGGAAGAATATCCAGGGGAGGCAGGGCGCAAATTTCGAGATAATATGGTAGAGCGTAACTTATCGCTATGATAAGCGCGATATATAGCGCCCATCTATGCCGGACTGCCACTTTGCTTCTATGGACAAAAGTCCAGAGGAGAGCGGGAATAAGCCAGAAGAGAATCTGACAAGCGGCTAAAATAAGGGATCGCGGGTCGAGAGCGGCGGATTCATGGTTTAGCCAGAGTTCCCGGGCGAAGGAAAAGAGCAGGATAAGCAAGAGCAAAAGCCAGGCATTCCTTGCCCAGGCCGCGCACCAGGGGATCATCCGGTTGTAGTAATCACGACCAAAATCTTCGCGCTTCCTGCGGAGGCAGAGCCACGCCGAACCGAATGCTCCCGCGAGCCCGAAAGCCAGCGACGCGGTGACGCACGCGGCCGTCCAGAGAGGATCGTCCCATACGGCGGGGAATAAATCAGGAATTAAAACTTCCACGGATCCGGTTTTGGCGGGAAAAGCGTAAAGACGCAGAGTCGCAAGGATACATACGAGGGAGAGGCAATTCTGCGTCGCGCTTATCACTCCGATTGTCGTATGAAATACAGGCATATTTTTAAGGACTTTCCAGAGAGAGAAATAGATTGTGGAAAGCAGAACTCCCATGCTTAAAAGCATCCAGCTCGTTTCAAACATGAAATTTTCGAGGGGCGCGGCATTAAGCCCCTCTTTTCCAAGGTAAAGCGTCGCGCGGGAGCCGACAAGAAGGATCCAGCCCAGGATAATTCCTAGAAATGCCAATTGTTTCGCAAGTTTATCGAAAATTATCCTTTTACGGGTAATGGAAAATATTTTAGCGACCGAAGAAATAAAGAAAATGCCGGAAAAAGACAAAAGCATGGAGAGGGGCGCGACAACGCAAACGATATCCCATACTGTTCTCAACGCGGGGTATTCGGCGAAAACCGCCTGCCATCCATTCATATTTTTTCCTCGCACAAGGGAAATTTGTTTTTATTCCAATATGGTTAAGCGAAACCAACGCGCCGCGTCTGTAAGGTCGCGGATTCGTCGCGATCGGACCGGCGGATCGCGCTAGCCGGCGCGACGGGATTACGCGCTTAAAACGACTTGCGATAATCGCCCAAATCGCGCCGGTTAGCAAGACAGGTTGAAAAAGGCGCGGTTTAGCGTCATAACCGCCTCCGGAGGCTCAAAATGAAAAAAATTGGCGTCGTATCGTTATGCGTTTTGTCGTTGGCAGGGTGCGCGGCGCGGGATCAGACCGCGGACGAGGAGGTCAGTCCACGGATTGTACGGGACAACGCAAAACGGATCCAT
>CAMWPE010000243.1 GCA_947176055.1 uncultured Desulfovibrio sp. | reverse complement strand
ACGCCGAAGCGCTCGGGATCTTTGACTTGATAGCCGAAAATCGTCGCGCCCTTGTCACGCGATGTCGCCCGCTCAAGTTTGGGTGTAAAATAATGGCCGTGAAAGATATTGTCGCCCAGGATGAGACATGATGGCGACCCGGCGATATGTTGTTCGCCAATGAGGAAAGCCTGGGCTATGCCGCCGGGATGGGGTTGCTCCTCGTAGGCAAAGCGGACGCCAAAGCGCGAGCCGTCGCCCAGGAGCCGGCGGTATTGAGGCAAATCGACCGGCGTGGAGATGATGAGGATATCGCGGATATTCGCCAGCATGAGGACAGACAGGGGATAATAGATCATAGGCTTGTCATAGACTGGCAAGAGCTGTTTGGACACGCCCAGGGTAATGGGATATAGACGCGTGCCGGAGCCGCCCGCCAATACGATGCCCTTGTAATTCATGTTATTTTCCCCCGGCTTTAAATATTGACGCCCAGGCGCTGGCCCTGATATTTGCCCGATCTGATATTTTCCCACCACTCCCGGTTATTTAGATACCAATCGATAGTCTTATCGATGCCGTCGGCGAAAGTACGTTTGGGCGTCCAGCCAAGCTCGCGTCGGATCTTGCCGGCGTCGATGGCGTAGCGCGCGTCGTGACCAGGCCGGTCGCGGACGAATTCGATCAATTCCTCGTATGGACTCTCCGCGGGAACTTTTTCGTCCAGGCGCGAGCAAATCTCCATGACGACGTCGATATTTCTTTTTTCGCTGTTGCCGCCGACCGTATAAGTCTCGCCAGGTACGCCCTTGTCCATTACCCGCAGAAGGGCGTCGGCGTGATCATCGACATAGAGCCAGTCGCGGATCTGCGCGCCCTGGCCATAGACAGGAAGTTTTTTGCCTTCGATGGCGTTGATTATCGTCAAGGGGATGAGTTTTTCCGGAAATTGCCGCGGGCCGTAATTATTGGAGCAGTTGGTTATCAGGGTGGGCAGGCCGTATGTCCTGTGCCAGGCGCGGACGAGATGATCCGAGCCAGCCTTGCTCGCGGAGTAGGGGGAGCTGGGCGCGTAGGGCGTGTTTTCATCGAATTTGCCGCCGCCGTCGGCGAGGTCGCCGAAAACCTCGTCCGTGGAAATGTGCAGGAACCTGAAATTTTCGGCCTTTTCCTTGGCCTTGAGATTTTTCCAGTATTGGCGCGCGGCCTCGAGCATGACAAACGGGCCCTTCACATTGGTCTCGATGAATTCGTCGGCGCGATCTATGGAGCGATCCACATGACTTTCCGCGGCCAGGTGCATTATTCCGTCCGGCCGGACGGCGTCGATAATTGACCGGATTGCCGGACTGTCGGCCACGTCCGCGCGGACAAACTCGTAGCGCGGGTTATTTTCGGCCTCGCGCAAGGATTCCAGATTGCCGGAATAGGTCAGCTTGTCCAGATTCACAATCCGGTAGGGAGTGTCCGCGAGCGCTTTCAGAATGAGATTTGAGCCAATAAAACCGGCTCCGCCGGTAACGAGCAAAGTTTTCATGATTTAAATCAGCATATCCTCGATGGGACAACCCAGTTTGCGCAATTCCAGAAAAATCGAGGCGCAGCCGTCGGCGTCGGAATCGGCGCTATGATGATTCAGGGGGATGTTAAAATAATCGCAGACCGCGTCAAGGGAATAGGAGGGGAGACGCAGTGTCCGACGGGCGCCTTTGAGAGTGTCCAGAAAAGGCGTCTCCGCTCCGGTCACGCCGAAATATTCGCGGCATCCATGCAGGACGCGCCTGTCAAAACGCGCGTTATGGGCGATCAGGAATTGAACGCCGTCGATAAACTCCTCGATTTCCGGCCAGATCTCCGCGAATGAAGGCTTGTCCTTGAGGTCATGCCAGTAGAGGCCGTGGCACCAGGAGAACATGACATAAGAGGACGGCGGCCGGATAAGCCGGTAAAAACGGGAGACGATTTCGCCGTCCTCGACGCGGGCAATGCCAACCGAGCAGGCGAAATGGCTCGCCCGGCCGGAGGTCTCGAAATCGATGGCCGCGAAGGCTTCGCTCATCGCGAATTCGCGGCGGCGCGGAGCGCTTCGTTCAGACGATCCAGGATATAGCGTTTCAGGCGCGGATCGTATTCGTCCATATTGAAACACATGGCGTCTTCGCCATGGAATCCGTCCGGAACCCAGTCGCCCAGACCGTCGGGATCGGTCACAAGATCGGCGTAAAAGCAGACGGAGACCCAGCGATTGTCCGGATCGTCGTCAATGACGTCGATAGCGCCGAAACCAGGTCTTTCCTTCTGATTTTTATGTTTCGCGCGGATGGAATAGCTTATGGCGGGACGGGAGACGAAATCGTAGAGCGCGTCCGGCGACGCGTCCAGCGTGTCCTTGCATTCCAGGAAAAATTGTTTCGCGCCCAGGGGATCGTTTTGCCAGGAATCGATAAAATTTGTCAGTTCGGCGTTCTCGCTCATATTTCCTCCTATTCGCTCCATTGCCAGGGAGGGCTGCCCATATTAACGCTCCACACGCCCCGGCGCTCCTTTATGGCGATGTGTTCCTGTATATGCCAGCGACGGCAGAAAAAAGCCTTGCAGGTATGGCGATCCACCCAGGCGAGGCCTTCCTCAATTAATCGGTTATTGACGGATCTGTCGTTATGTTGCACGAGGGCGCTGACAACGCCCTCCTTATCGGCGTTTACCGTAGTGAGGACTACGCTTGTCCCGGCCGGTAATAATTTGCCAAGCGCCTCTTTGGCCTCCGCTCCGAAGGGTTGTTTCAAAGTGGGAATGCCCACTCCGTAAAACCTTACGGGAAACTCCTTGCCGTCGCTTTTGACAAGGAGGATATTGCCTTCCTCGAAGCCGGTTACCTTCGCGTCTATCGTCTTGCCCACATAGGATTCCCAGGCATATGCCGCGCGGGAAAAAGTCAGGACGAAAAGCGCGAACAGGATCAAAGCGAAGAGACGGGGCAAAAGGACGCCATACCGCGCCAATAAATTAAAAATACGCTGGTTTAAAGGCATATGGGGAGCGCGCAAAGGCAAGATTTTAATTGCAATAATAATGGCTATATCGCGCGATTTGGGGTTGGCCGTCAAGATCTGGGAAATATGTTGACGGAAACGAAGGGAGCGACGAAGATTTGAAAAAGCGTTAAAAATTAACCTAGCGAAATACCTTTGGCGGGCGTCGCGAATCCGGGACCGCCGCGCGCTGGACTGAAAGATAAAAGCGCTTATTTTGGCTTTTTTGGCGCCTAGAATTCCGGCCATAAAAGCGCCTCGCGAACGCGATTGACAAATTTGTTTTTGGGAAAATATATTAATTGAATTTTATCAATCGCGTATAAAAATATATATACAAGTAATAATAAGAGGAATTTGAATATATTAGAAGTCATTCCATAATTCTGGAAATTTTTTAAATTTAATCTTACGCTCAAAAA
>CAMWPE010000242.1 GCA_947176055.1 uncultured Desulfovibrio sp. | reverse complement strand
TTTCTTCGCGAGTTCGGGGTCGTTTTTCTTTTCGCCTTTATAGAAGCGGATGTTATCGACCAAAACGACCTCTCCGGGAGCTGGTTTCGCTTCGGCGATGTCTTCGACAACTTTTACAGATTTTTTCAATAAATCGCCCAGATGAGCGGCGACGGGTTTGAGTGAAAATTTCTCTTCTATAACTCCTTCCGTAGGACGACCCAGGTGCGAGAGAACGACGACTCCCGCGCCCTTGTCAAGAGCCATTTTAATCGTCGGTAAGGCGGCGCGGATCCTTTTGTCGTTGGAAATCTTTCCATCCTTCATGGGGACATTCAGATCTTCGCGAATTACGATGATTTTGCCGGCACCATCCAGATCTTTAAGATTTTTAATAGCCATGATTTTCTCCCATTTGCTATTTGCGCCTTGCGAGCAAGGCCTGGGCTGTTTTTACAACATTATCGACAGTGAAGCCAAATTTTTTCGAAAGTTCTTCCGCCGGACCCGAAGCTCCGAAACCCGTCATACCAATAACCTCCCCTTTCAAACCGACATATTTGCGCCAGGGATCGGCCAACGCGGCCTCGATTGCTATCCGCGTTTCAATATAAGGCGGCAATACTTTTTCGCGCCATGTCGCGTCTTGCGCGTCGAATACCTCCCATGACGGAATGGAGACAACTCTGCACGCTCTTCCGTCTTTGGCGAGTTCTTTTGCCGCGCCGACGGCCAATTGAACTTCCGAACCCGCGGAAATAAGGATTATATCCGGTTTTTCTCCAGTGTCTAAAAGAATATAACCGCCTTTGAGAATATCCGCCATATTAGCCGCTGTTTCCGCGAACTGCGGAACTTTTTGTCTGGTAAGAATAAGAGAGACCGGTCCCCTGGATTCCATGGCGTATTGCCAGGCCGCGTCCGTTTCGACGTTGTCGCAGGGACGCCATACTGTCATATTTGGCATAAGCCTTAACGCCGGCGTCTGTTCCACGGGCTGGTGAGTTGGTCCGTCCTCTCCGACACAGAAGGAATCATGCGTCATGATCCAGATGACATGCGCATTCATAATGGCCGAAAGACGCAACGCGTTCTTCGCCTGATCGGTAAAGGAGAGAAAGGTGCCCCCATAGGGAATAAATCCGCCGTGAACGGCGATTCCATTCATTATCGCGCCCATGCCAAATTCCCGGGCGCCGTAAAACAGGTAATTGCCCTTATATCCATCCGGATTCAGAGGAATTGAATCCGGCGTCTTCGCTCCGACGGAACTTGACAGATCAGCCGCCCCACCGATCATCGCGGGAATATTGGGAACCAGAACTTCGAGACATTTTTGCGACGCCTGTCTTGTGGCTAGGGGTTCCGGCGACGAAACCGCCGCGGTCATTTTTTTAGTTATTTCCGCCCAGTCCTCAGGCAACCTCCCAGCGACTCGCTCTTCGAATTCTTTTGCCAAATCCGGAAATTTCTTTTTGTAATCGTCAAAAAGATCGCGCCATTTTTTCTCGGCTTCCGCGCCTTTTATTCTGGCGTCCCACGCTTTATAAATTTCATCCGGTATCACAAAGGACGCTTCCTTCCAGCCAAGCGTATCCTTTGTTTTCTTCGCGGCCTCTTCGCCCAGAGGAGCGCCGTGACTCGCGGAAGTGTCCGTTTTTGGCGAGCCAAATCCTATGTGGGTTTTGCAGATTATCAGGCTTGGCTGGCTAATCTGTTTTCTGGCGTCCTCGATAGCCTGATCGATAGCCTCGCTGTCGTGTCCGTCTACTGGTCCAATTACATGCCAGCCATAGGACATGAAGCGCTGAAACGTATCCTCGCTGAACCATGGATCGGTATTGCCGTCAATGGACACGCCATTGGAGTCGTAAAGAACTATTAACTTTCCCAGCTTCCATGTGCCCGCGAGAGAGCAGGCTTCATGGGAGACGCCCTCCATAAGGCAGCCGTCGCCGCAAAAGACATAAGTATGATGATTTACGATCTCGTATCCCGGCCTATTAAAGCGCGCTCCCAGCATGGCTTCGGCCAGAGCTATGCCAACTCCGGACGCTAGTCCCTGTCCAAGCGGTCCCGTAGTCATTTCCACGCCTATGCTCGCGTCCCTTTCGGGATGACCGGGAGTTTTAGATCCCAGTTGCCTGAATCTTTTAAGCTCGTCCATAGTCAGGTTATAGCCGGAAAGATGCAAAGCGGCGTAAAGCAGGCTTGAAGCGTGACCGTTGGATAATACAAATCTGTCGCGGTCGGGCCATTGAGGATTGCCGGGGTTGTGTTTTAAAAATTTGTTCCAGAGAGACTCGGCTATATCCGCCATGCCGAGAGGCGCGCCGGGATGACCGGATTTCGCCTTCTCAATGGCGTCGATGGCTAAAGCTCTGACGGCGTTCGCGTTATCTCTGCGCGTAGGCATCGTGCGTCCTTTGGCTATTGGTTGCGCTTCCACATTTTAAGCCGCTCAAATCCTCTGTCAGTATTTACGCGTGCTTGCTCCGCGATCTCGTTAAACTTTTTATAGGACAGAGCGCGATCTCCGCTTCCGAAAAACGCGGAGCCGGATACCAGCGCGTCCGCCCCAGCTTCGATCAACGTCTTTATATTTAGAAGAGAGACTCCTCCATCGACTTCGATAGGCGTGTCCGGATATCCTTCGTCCGTGAGAAACCGTCGACATGCCCGCGTTTTCCCAACCGTTTCTGCAATGAATGGCTGACCCGAAAAACCCGGATTAACCCCCATTATGAGAATTAGATCAACCCAGGGGAGCAACCATTTCAATCGTTCGAAACCGGTCCCAGGATTAAGGGAAATTCCCGCTTTTATGCCTAATTCGCGAATTCTAGCAAGCGTCCTTTGCGGATGAGTTAATGCCTCTATATGGGTTGTAAGCAGATCCGCGCCCGCCGCCGCGAAATCCTCAAGATAAGCGTCCGGACGGTCAATCATAAGATGAACGTCGAAAAATAACGGGCATGCCTTGCGAATGGAGCGAATCAGGGGCGCTCCGAAAGTAATATTCGGTACGAATACTCCATCCATTACGTCCAGATGCAACCATTTTACGCCCGCTTTTTCCAGTTCTCCGAGTTCATGGCCCAGAAAGACAAAATTCGCGGACAATAAGGACGGAGACAAAACACAATTAATCATTCTTCGTCCGCGGCCAGCAAACGGCAAATTTCGGCCAATTCCAGTTCTATATCCGACGGAAATCCAGCTCGCGGAAATTCCATATACGAGCCCTCTCCCTCCAGGGCTTTTTTCGCTCCCTCAATCGTCATTCCCTTATCGTAAAGCAAATCCCTGACGCGTTTTAACAATGAAAATTGTTCCTCGGTATAGACTCTCTGCCCTTTTCGCGATCTCTCCGGAACAATTTGCGGAAATTTTGTTTCCCAGAATCGCAATACAGACGAATTTACATTCAACGATTCCGCAATTTCTCCAATCTTGTAAAC
>CAMWPE010000241.1 GCA_947176055.1 uncultured Desulfovibrio sp. | reverse complement strand
ATATCAACGGCTATCTCGTCGACGCGGAAAATATCTATATCGAAAGCCGCAAGGTTCCGCTATGGGACGCGCCGGAAATAGGCATCGGCAACAAGCCTGTGGACGGCGGCAATTTTCTTTTTACTGAAGCGAAAAAAGAGGATTTTTTAAAGCGCGAGCCGGCGGCGGCAAAATATTTTCATAGCTGGCTGGGAGCGGAGGAATTCCTCCATAATACAAAGCGATTTTGCCTCTGTCTGGGCGATTGTCCCCCGGACGCGTTGGCGAGCCTGCCGGAGTGTTTGAAAATCCTCAAAAGGGTTCGCGTGTTCCGGCAGGAGAGCGGAAGTATCCCCACCCAGAAACTGGCGAAATATCCGGCTCGTTTTCATGTCGAAAATATGCCGAAGTCCAATTACCTCGTCATCCCCAAAACGTCGTCCGAAAACCGGCGATATATCCCCATAGGTTTTGAATCCCCGGAAACTTTATGCGGCGACGCCTTGTTCCTTGTTCCCGGAGCGACGCTTTATCACTTTGGAATCCTGATCTCCTCCGTTCACAACGCCTGGGTAAGGGCTATCGCGGGGAGGCTTGAAATAAGGTGCCGCTATTCCAAGGATATAGTTTATAACAATTTCCCCTGGCCGCAGGCCGACGACAAGGAAAAAGCGAAAATAGAGGAACTTTCCCGCGAAATACTGGCTGTCCGCGAAAAATATCAGGAAAGCGGTTTGGCGGATTTGTACGATCCCCTGACCATGCCGCCGGATCTCCTGAAGGCGCATGAGAAACTCGATAAAGCCGTTTTGCGTTTATACGGTTTGCCCGCGAGCGCGGGGGAGCGGGAGATAGTCGGACTTTTATTGAAATTGTATAAGGAAAAGATTGAAATGGCCCGAGGATGAGAGGCGCCGTCGCGACCGATAGGATGAGAACAATATAACTGTTATTTGGGCCACCAGCCGCGCCTTGCTCCGAAAACGTCAAGCGGGGATATCGCGATAATCAGACCAAGCGCAGTAAAATAATAGTCCAGATTCATTTTTCTCCCCACGCGAAATACGAATGCGCGAACTGAAATAAAGCTCCCATAAAAACGATAATAACTCCGAAAATTACGCCGGGGATCCATTCGGCTTGAAAAAAGCGCCGTCGCGATGAGGGCGACGCCCAACATCGCGCAAACGTTGCCAAAATACGCGTACATTATAATAAGTTCCGATTGGCCGAAGGATTCAATTCTGTATGAGCCAATTGAGGCTGTGGCGTCAACGCGCCATAAGCGCCAAACACCATAGTCGGAGTTCGCGCGTTAAAAAATGCCCGCGAGCGTATAACGAAACATCCCATACGACTTCGGCTGAACGCGTTTTCGCATTTTAAATCCAGGCTATGGGCGGCGTCGGTCTGGCCGGTATCCTGCGATACCGGACTTTCGGGCGCCCGATCATCAATCCGCCAAATATTTTCTTGCCTTTCGGCAAATTTATTTCCGCCGGCGTCTCAACGCCGCAGATCGCGGTGAAATAACCGGCCCAGCAGGAAGCCAGTCCCAGGGAGGGCAGGGACAGCTCGATAGCGGCCAGCGTCGAAGCGCAATCGGAAGCGGCGAATGGCCTGTCGGCGGCGTAAATCGCCAGGACGCAGGGCGCTCCCCTGAAAAGCCTGTCCTTGCCATCCCGTATAGCGGCCGCGACATCCGGAATAATCCCGCGCTTTTCCATAATATCCGCGCAAGCGGACATGAGTCTTTCGACTTTTTCCCGGCCATTGAAAATAACGAAACCAATATCCCGTATATTTCTTGCCGCGGGGGCCCAGGCGGCTATTTCGATCGCCCGGACAAGCAAATTTTTATCAACCGGCTCCTGATAAAAACGCCGGAGAGAACGCCGGTTTTTTATAACAGTTTCAATAATACCGACGGCCGAAGGCGCGCTAGCCTTCTCCAATTCCGCGTTGTTTATTCCGTTCAATGTTATCGATTCCGTCGGGCAAATCGCCTGGCAATGGCCGCAACGGATGCATTTGTCCAGATCCCGCGTCTCGATAAAGGGATATCCATCCATTCTGATAATTTCGCATACGCAATCCGCCGCGCATTCGCCGCACTGGACGCAGGTTTCTTTATTTACCGCAAAGCTGTTTTCCGGCATAATTCCGCTCCCTATTATCCCGCGCTTAAAATTTCAGGCGCCAGGCGTTTATAGCGTCGCGAAGCGCGCCGCTTGTCTTCTTTCATAAAGTAAAAAAAGCGAATCTTTTGCTTATAATAACTAACATGGCGCCCCAAGCTTGTCTAGCCTGCGCCGTGTTTAGATTCCAGGCGCTTTTCCAGGTTCTGGCAGGAACGGAAATCGCTCAATTCTCGCGAATCTGGCTCCCGGTTTGAATAAATAAGTTATTCCGGACTTGAGCATATTGAAAATTTTGGATAAATTGTTCGCCATAAAATTAAAGACCGTCGAGCGGCTTTGCGGCGGCGATTTATATTGGGCAACCGGATTTTTAGAAGGAATCCGGTCGCTGTTTTCATTAATCTTTTAAATTTTTTTTAGGATCGGTCTATGAGCGAGCCGGATTATCTGGGCAAGACTTTGCAGGAATGCGGAGAAGGCGACCATGTGTCGCGATGGTGGATAACGATTTTCGGATTCGTCCTTATTTACGGATTCGCGGTGTTGCTGACCATAACCGGCAAAGCCTATGTCGACAAACCGCCGATCCCTAAAACCGTAGCCGATCCGGCGGGAAAGGTTCTCTTCACCCGCGAAATGGTAAAAGAGGGTCAGGCGCTCTTTCTCGCGAAAGGCCTGATGAGCAACGGCACGGTCTGGGGACACGGTTCCTATCTGGGTCCGGATTTTCCGGCTTTAACGCTCCATAAAATGGGCGAAATCACCGCCGATTTTCTCTCCATTTCCGCTTTCGGCAAGCCTTTCGAGGAATTGAGCGAAAATCAGAAGGAAGGTATCGAGGCGCAAGTTCCGGCGGCCATGAAAGTGAACCGCTATAACGCGAAAAACGAAACCCTCGTGTTCAGTCCCGCCGAAACCGCTGTTTTCGATATGTCTCCGGCATACTGGAAAGAATATCTCTCCCGTCCGGAAAACAACGGCGGTCTGCGCGCCAATCTCATTTCGGATCCCGAAGAGCTGAAAAAGCTCTCGGCATATTTCTGCTGGATGGCCTGGGCCTCCGTCGCGCCCAGACCCGGAGAGACTTATTCCTATACAAATAATTTCCCCTACGATCCCCTGGTTGGCAACACGCCCATCACCATATCCTATATCTGGAGCGCGGCCAGCCTAATATTCCTGTTGGGCGGCGTCGGCTTTATTCTCTATCTCATGGGCAGGAATCAGGACTGGGGCTGGCATCCGGAAAATTGCGTTTTGCGTCCGCTCATAGCTCCGCATATGGTATCCGCCAGTCAGGCCGCGCTTATCAAATTTGTGGTCGTGGTCTCTTTGCTGT
>CAMWPE010000240.1 GCA_947176055.1 uncultured Desulfovibrio sp. | reverse complement strand
GATATTAAATTATATATTCCGTGAAATTTTATTCTGGCTAGAAAATTGTAAATGAAATGGCGTTGTCCGACCGTCGCGTCAGCGGAGGAAAAATGCGGGTTACAGGAATTTGCGAAGACCTTCGTCCGACCATCGTTATTCCCGATGTCCATGAGACAACCTTTTGGGAGCGTTTCGTTTCGCTCCGGCGACCCGGCGACCGGGTTGTATTTTTGGGCGATTATTTTGCCAGAAACGGACGCGGACCGTTCGCCGAAAGCGCGATCCGGAATTTCCTCAAGATCTGCGCTTACGCCCGCGAAAATCCGGACACTCATATTCTCATGGGCAATCACGACTTCGAGTTGACCTCCTTCTCTCTTTCCCCAGCCGACTGGGAAATTGATTTCTCGGCTAGACATCTCGCGATAATGACAAATCTCGATATTCTCGAGATGGTTTACGTCGACGGCGACACAATTTTCGCCCATGGCGGCGTAACTCAATCATTCATGGATAACAACGGACTTACATATCCGGAAGAAATTAATAACTTATGGCGCGATAATCCCAAAGCCTTTAATTGGCTCGAAACCGATCCTGTTTCGGGTCAAAAATCGGATTTTTTTGGCGACGATCCCTGGCAGTCGCCGCTTTGGACGCGAACTCTCGCGCTACTCGATGGGGCGGAAGGCTATAATCAGGTCGTCGGTCATACGCCCGTCCGCGCCCCGGAAATTATGCGAACAATTCATCGTGATAATATATTATTGACCTGTACCCTCGATGATCTATTAATCCGGATCGGACGATGAGAGATCGGGCGAAATTTGGCGGACAAAAAATTAAGGGATTACGCGTTAAGCCGCAATTACTTAATTTTTACACAAAATTGAGCGTTTCTGCTATAGATTCAAAGTCGCGGCGACTTCCCTCAATGTTTCGGCGGAATGGCGGAGCGCGGCCGCCTCGTCCTTGTCAAGGAGGATGGGCGCGCGCATTTCTATACCCCGCGAGCCGACAATGGCCGGCATGCTGAGCGAGATATCCCGTAACCCATATTCGCCAGTCATCAGCGCGGATATGGGTAGAATAGATTTTTCGTCCCGCGCGATGCATTCGCAGATACGTTTTACGGACATGGCTATGCCGTAATATGTGGCCTGCTTTTTGGCGATGATCTCATAAGCGCTGTTTTTCACTTCCTCCGCTATTTTTTCCAATTCCTCCGTCGGATTTGAATAACCGCGCATGGCGCAGAAATCGCGCAAGGGTATGCCCGAGACATTGGCGCAACTCCAGGCCACGATCTCGCTGTCGCCATGTTCGCCTATGACGAAGGCGTGGACGCTTCTGCTGTCCACTCCCAGGAGCTGGCCCAGGGCGTATTTGAGACGCGCAGTGTCCAGGACAGTGCCGGAGCCGATAACCCGGTTCTCCGATAATCCGCTTATTTTGAGCGCGGCGTAGGTAAGGATGTCCACAGGATTGGCGACTATAAGCAAGAGGCCATGAAAATCGTGTTCCATGATCCGGGGGATTATGCTCTTGAAAATATCCACATTCTTATGGACCAGATCGATTCGCGTCTCCCCGGGTTTCTGGTTCGCGCCCGCGGTGATGATAACAAGCGACGCGTCGGCCAGATCATGATAATCGCCGGAGTAAACTTTCATTTGGCCGGCGAAAGGGATGCCGTGCGAGATATCCATCGCTTCCCCTTCCGCCTTGTCATGATTGGCGTCGATCAGGACAAGTTCGGAATAAAGTTTGCTCATCATCAGCGCGAAGGCGGAGGCCGCGCCTACGAATCCGCACCCTATTACGGCGCATTTGCGAGGATTGGGATTGCATTCCATGATTATATCTCCTCTACGAAAATATAAAAATATAATCGTTTCGCGGACGAAAAACGCGTCGCGAACACTGGCGCGAAAAAGCCTGAAAGACCTCTCCGTGTCCGATTTCAAACGGAAGGGACGGATGGCGAAAGGATTTTCTTCGCGGATTATTTAAGTATCACCGTTGCCTCGACGACGATAGCCAAACAATAAGCGGAGTTTGCGCTATAATTGTCCTTGTAACCCATTGAGAATTCTCAACTCCGTATCGCGCGATTCCCCGCGCAAAAGCGCCCTATCCGCTTTCGTCGCCAATTCTTTCATTTTGTTCGAATCATAGGCGCCGAAAGCGTTCCGCATGGCCTCCTCTTGCGCCCGGGCCCGCTTTTCGGGGACGTCAGCCGCTTTGGCTCGCCAGATAACAGGTTTCGCTTGAAATTATCCCTCAACGGCGAAACAAGTTCGCCTTGAGATAATTTCGCGGGCGTCTTCGCTTTGCAAAGCCGCCATAACGCGGGAAAGCCTCGGCCTCCGCGCTATAAATTTTAGCGGATCAAAAACGTAATCCATAAATTAGAAGGTAAGTAAAAAGTGTAAGAATGTCAAAGCGACGTCGGTCGCGACGCGACGCCAGCCACCGCGACCTATATTATCAGAAGTCTTCAGCCAGATTGAATTTGGCCGTCCATTTGCGGAGACAATGGAGAGGATAGTCTGAAAGGCTTCTGTTGCGGGAGACTCTGGCCTGAACCGCGGCGTCGCCTCTTACCTCGATGGTCGCTTGTCTGACGCCGTCAATACGCAAGGAAAAAATGTAGGAGGAATTTTGGGAGCAACGTTGATGATAACTGGCTACGCAGTTATGCGTCGCCCGGCTTTCATTAATCAAGTCTATATATTTGGTCAGTTGAAGAACCTCGATTTTTCTTCCCGGCTTCTTATCCTCCATTCCCCAATACACGGGTATTCCGCGCGCCCGCTTGTACATTATTTTGATTGCCTATTTCATAAATAAGGGCCATCATCAGGGCCGCGGATCGCTCATGGGCGGGCGATGTAGTGTCTTCTTCGGCTTCGCGAATGATCCATTCAACAAGCCAGTTCTGAACGGACTACAGATAATAGAGATATTTAAAAAGATTCGCCGAGCGTTTTCCGGGCGAGCAGGACACAGTTTTGAATCTGTTAATTGGCCGTTGAGCCGGATATCGACCGCGGACAGCCGGAAGCTGAATGGGAGCCGTCTTCTTGCTCTGTTTTTTTGGCAAGGATTTTTTCTGAAGCGCGGCCATATCGGCTTCCGCTTTCGCCGCTTCTTTCGCTAGTCTTTGGCGAATCTTTTTTCCCATGAATTATAGCGCTCTCCTTGACGATGGGTTTTCGCAATCGCGTCTCCATTCCCGCGCGAAAAGCGCGAATCGCGCGTCGCGGATCCGTTCCGCGACGCGCTTTTATAGCCGGCTCCGCTTCCGGAAAACGGAAAATATTTCAAACCACGATAAAATATATTATTTTTTGACATCGGGTCCGGTTTCGCGGCCTGGAATAATGTTTAGAACGCTAGAGATAATAATGCCCCCCTTGTCCTGGCCCGCTCTAATAGCCAACGCGATAAAGTTCTCCGCCAAATGGCGGGAAGCGCGAAAGGAGGAAG
>CAMWPE010000239.1 GCA_947176055.1 uncultured Desulfovibrio sp. | reverse complement strand
CATAATCGCCATGACCGCCAACGCTTTCGACGAAGACAGGGAAGAAGCCATCAATGCCGGCATGAACGGCTATGTGCCCAAACCCCTCGACGTGAAGAAGATGATGGAAACGCTGAAAGAACATCTCTTCAAATAAACGCCGGACTCGCGTTTAAATTCCGCTCGCAAGGACGGCGCGGCGCGGGCTGTTTCGCGAAGCGGATATTATCCGCTCATTAGCGGCTATGGATTAATCCGTATGTGTCTGGTTCCCATTTCCCTGGTTCGCCCCGGACCCTGCTCCTAAACGGCGAAGAACAGCTTTCGCGGTTTCGCCGAGCTTTTTTACATCGCAAAATCCCTGAAGCGGGTTTGGAAATAATCTTTGCCGCGGCGCTAAAGCGCGATAACTCCGTTCGGAGACTTCTTTGTCGCCTTTATTCTCCCAGTTCTATTCTTCAATACTTTTTCATTTCCAGAATTTTATTCGCGACCAGCAGTGTATATTTCTTATAATTCGTCCGGAACAAATCGCAACGACAGCGATTCCATTGTCTAAAAATTATCATTAAAGTTTATAAAATATTTATATTATAACGCTACGCGATTAAAATAGGCGCGCCATGGCGGCTTTGCGACGCAAAATTTCTCGCGAAATTATCGCGCGAAGGAAATTGCCTCGCGTTTATGGGGAAAATTCCAGCTAAACTCGCTATAAATCCCATCTTGGAGAATAACTTTTAATAGCGCTCTATTCTATTAATTCTCTCCGACTTGACGATTAATCAATCAAATAATTTTTACAGCTTTGTTTTGAGCGAGAATTTCAGCCTCTCGCCATGGATATTAATGATATTAGGATAGCCGCGGCTTGCGCTATGTTCAGGGAGTCGAAATCCCTGCGAAAGGGTATGACTACGGAATTGGCGCATCTTTTCAGGACGCCTGGCCGGATTCCTTTTCCTTCGTTTCCAAGGACGAGGATGGCGGGGAAATGCCAGTCGACCCGATAGGCGTTTTGGGACGCGGGAGATCGCGCCGCGGCGTATATGGCAAAATCGCGTTCCGCGGCTTCGTCAAGGCTTCGCGCGAGATTGGCGACTTCGCATCGGGGCAAAGACGCGAGCGCTCCGGCGGAGGAACGCATGGCCCCCGGGCTTATAAGCGCGCCGTTGTGAACCGGGAGCAACAATCCCGCGCAACCCAGCGCGTAAGCGGTCCGGCTTAACGCGCCCAGATTTCCGGGATCCTGAATTTGATCCAGAGCCAGCACAAGAGGAAGCGGCGCGTCGGGCGCGGCCGTAAGCAATTCATCGAGAGAGCCCGCGGAGGGAGGTCTGATTTTCGCCGCCGCTCCTTGACAGTTAACCTGATTTTTCGAACCAAGAAGTTGATCCAGAGTTTTGGCGTCGACAAATTTGACAGGTATTTTTCTTTCTTCGCAGATTTTTCTGATTTCCGCGCTTTCTTTGGAAGAAAGGTTTTCGCGGATGTAGATTTCGAGAATTTGACGCGGTTTTTGTTCCAGCGCTTCCAATACCGGTTTCAGTCCGGGCAAATACAACGCTTTATCGGCCTGCATGGCAATTCTTCCTGTTTAAGCGGAGAGGAGTAATGTCAAGGAATTTTTCATCGCTAGGCGTCGGGCTTTGTCTTTGTTTGTTTCTTGTTTACGGTTGCGCGGCCCAAAGGGAGCGCTCGCCGGACGTCGTTATTCCGTCAGCTCCCGTCGCGCCCGCCGCGAGGGACGGCGATCTCTTGTCCAACGAAATCGACGCGCTGGAATCGACCGGCCAGATCGACAAAAATCTGCCAGGATCGGCAAAAGCGGATATAGCCAGGGAATATAAAAAATATTTGCGCAAAGGCCGCAATAATATGTGCGCCATAAGCAAACAGTCGGAACAATACATAGCTTACGCGAGACAAGTCTTTAAACAGAAGGGCATGCCCGAAGAGCTGGCGAATCTGGCGCTTGTCGAGAGCGGTTATACGCCGGACGCGGTATCCCGCGCGGGCGCCGCGGGAGCCTGGCAATTCATGCCGGAGACAGGCCGCAATTATGGCCTGACTCAAGACATCTGGCAAGACGACAGGCTGGATCCTTATAAATCAACCGAAGCCGCGGCGGAGTACCTTCGCAAGCTCTATAACGATTTTGGCGACTGGCCCACGGCGATAGCCGCTTACAACGCCGGAGAAGGCAAACTGGCCAGGGCCAAAGCCCAGGCCGGAGCCCGCGATTTCTTCGAAGTCACGGAAAAAAATCATACCCTGGACGAAAAAACCCAGCTTCGCGAAGAGACCAGAAACTATGTGCCGCGTTTTCTGGCGGTCAGCAAGATCATGCGGAATCTGGAAGATTTAGGTTTCGAACCCATAAATCCGGAAAAAGCCGAACCGGTTGTGCGCTACGCGGCGAAACCCGGGACGGATCTAAAAGATCTTTCGCGAGCCTGCAATTTGCCCTGGGAAGAACTCGCCAAATTAAACAAGCATCATAAAAGAACGATTACCTGCACGGATCGCTCCACTTTCGTATATGTGCCCGCGAAAGCGAGAAAACTGGCGTCGTCGTATTTTTGCTCGGATCAAAAAGCCAACTACGCGGGCTGGAGATTCGCGAAAGTGGCGAAAGGTCTGGACAGCCTTGAAAAGATAAGCAAAAGCTCCGGCGTGGCCATTGAAAAGTTAAGGGCGGCGAATCCGGGCGCGGGCAAATTAAAAACCGGACAGTCTATCTTGGTGCCCGGCAATCTGGCCCTCGATAAGATTCGCGTCGCGACCGAAGACGGCAAGAAAAAGATCAAGGACGCTAAAACTGTCGCGGCGGCCCATATCGTCCAGCGCGGCGACACCCTGTATAATGTCGCGAAAAAATATAATGTAAGCGTAAAGGAGCTAATGGAGCATAATTCCATAGCCAGCGCGTCGGCGGTGCGTCTGGGACAGAGTTTATCCATTCCGGGGCGGGGGACAGCGATAGCCCGTTCCCAAGGCAGCCTGGGTAAAAAGAAGACTTATACGGTGCAAAGCAAGGACAATTTATGGCGCATCGCGAAAAAACATAATATCAGCGTGGACGAGCTGAAGGCCTGGAACAACATCGACGAAAAACGTCTGCGGCCCGGACTTTCGCTTACGGTATCGCGCTGAGCGTCATAGGCAAGTTCGTAGGGAAATTACCCCGACCCGCGAAGTATATCCGTCCTGGGGTAATTTCAACGTTTAGCGGGTTATAAGGAATTTTGACGCCGGACGAAGGCTCCGCGTCGCGACGCGTAATTCCGCGCCCGGCATGCTAGATTCTAACGACGGGGAAAACCGCCAGGTTTTCCCTCTACTATTTAATAATATGACAATACACCGCGCGACGCCTTGCAAATCGACGCGCGAAAAAATAATAAATCCCCTTGACGCTCGCGCGGGACGATTTATATAAAGCGTCCGGCCCCGGAAAGACGGCGGAAAAAATTTCGCGGGATGTCTTGACGGGGATGGGGAAAG
>CAMWPE010000238.1 GCA_947176055.1 uncultured Desulfovibrio sp. | reverse complement strand
GGGAAATCTGGTCTGACAAAAAGTACAGCGCAAAAGCGCGGGCGCGACCTCAATTTCCAGTAGCGCGTCCCTGTGCGGAGTGGTCGCGACCAGCGCCTGAAAACAGAGAGTCAGAGCGTCCGGCGTTACCCCGGAAAGAACGCCGCATTCGATTTTTATTTTTTCGATGCGATCGCAATTTTGTTTGCGGATTTCCGCTTCGGCCAGGGTAAGAAGATTTTCCGCGATTGACATTTCGTGCATGTTTTTATTTAATATATCGGCATTTTAACGCAAGCTAAAACTTCGCGCCTTGCTATCGCGCTTAAGAATGTAAAAAATATGATTACGCGCGCTCCCAAATTTCTCGGCGTTTATTCCGACAAAAGCGGCGGCTCCCGTCGCGACGCCCAGAAAAATTTTTATTTTGTCTGGAAACTGCCCGACGACAATTACGCGGCGCAAAAGCTGGATCGCTCCCTTTCGGCGCGCGGACAGCCATTCGCCGTGACGGCGTCGAGGCTCGCGTCCGGTTATCGATTCGAGCCCTCCATTCTCGCGGCCCCTGTGTCGACGCCGGACACGCGCGTTCTGGCGACTTCGCCGGAGCCGAAAGTGGCCGAGCTGACCGACGATACCCTGCTCGAACTGGAAAAATCGCGCAAGGCCAAGCAGGTTGAAATGGATATGCGCTCCAACTTCAACAAGGCCTTGCGCGCCTTGAGCAGACCCCGGGATCGCAAAGGCGCCATCGCGGCCCTGGAAAGTCTGGCGGCGACGAAGGAAGGCGTGACGCCGGCGCATAAGCATATGTTCAGGGATTTCGGGGTAAGTTTGCGGAAAAAGTCGTTGCCAAAACTGGCGCTGGAATGCGCTCGCAGAGTTCTGGAGCTGGCTCCCAACGACGATCACGCGCACTTCAACATGGCGAGAATTCTGGAGATACTTGGCATGTACGAGGAAGCCGACGCGCATTTGCGCAAAGCCATAGAACTGGATCCCGGGGAAAATGTGTACAGGGTATTTCGCGACTATCTGGATCGCCGGATTTCCCGTTGACAAAAAATCCGCTAAATAATCGGCGAATGAAGTTTTAGCCAACCCAATTTTATCTGGACGCCAATATGAACAAAGTTATTCTGGGATTGATCCTGGCCGTCTGTTTGCTGGGCATGGCCCTTGTCATGTTGAATGAGCGCCTGGGCAGGAAAAGCGAAACGCCTCCGCCCCAGGCCGCGCGGGAAACGACCATGCCGTCTCTCGCGGATGTAAACGCTCCGCCGGAAAATACGGAATCCGCGCGCGTTATCGAGGAAGAGCGGCGTCTAGCCGAAAATATCGCGGCCCAGGCCAGGGACTACGAGAGCGAAGAGGCAAGGGAAGCGCTCGCGCCTCCGCGCGAAGACATTAACCCCGCTCCCGCGACGCCGCCCCGACTTCCGGAGGCGCGTCCCGCGCCCCAGCCAAAACCGGCGGTCGCCAAACCCGAGCCTCGTCCGGAAGCGAAGCCGGGGCCGGGGCAGGAACCGAAACCCGTCGCGGAAAAACCGGCGCCTGAAAAACCGAAGCCTTCGGCCGAAAAGCCCGCGCCGGAAAAACCGAAACCGGCGGCGGAAAAACCGAAAGCCGAGAGTCCGAAACAAGAGGCGCCCAAGACAATCACAAAATTCGTGGTCTTCTCGCGCGATAAGGGCGCCACTATTCGCATAACCGGCTCCGCGGCGTTGAAACCGAAGACCATGCTCCTGGAAAACCCGACGCGCCTGGTTATCGATCTGAACGGCGACTGGAAATTTACGGACAATCCCGGCATTCCCAAAAACGATCTGGTCTCCGCCATCCGGGTGGGTAAAACCGGCAATCGCGTGGTGCTCGATTTGAAAGAAAAACCCCGGGTCTGGCGCCTGATCCCATCGAAAAATTCGGACAGCTTCGATATTCGCGTGGACAAATAAATCGGCGCGAAGCCGCGCGAAATAATTCGCCTGTCGCGGATGCAAGTTCGGGTCTTTTAACGCGAAGCTCCCTTAATCGGGAGCATTTTTGTTTTAATAAAACAGTCGTCGATCTCGCCGTTCAGCCAGCTTGAGCAAGAAGCATTCAGGAGCGCGACCGGAAGGGGCCGCGAAAAAAATTTTTTTGAGAATATTCAAAAAAATAGATAATAATTTTAATAAGATGCGCGAAAATTGAAAATACTTTCAAATTTCATATGGAAATAGGAGGAATAAGCTATTTTCGATTGACGGAGTCCTTTTTTATGCCATCATGGCTTCTGGCCTTTAACCGGGAGGAAGCCCTTATGGAAGAAAATATCAGGGAGCTGGCAGCTTTATTGCCGGACGAAGTTATATTTGAAGCCGCGGCGATCCATATTCGCGAGCTCGCAAAGACCGGGGATCTGGAAAAGGCCGAAGCGCTTTTCGGGAAATTGAGGCTGTTTCCGGAAGCCGGTTTAAGCCGGGCCAAAGCGGGACGATTTCTCGCGGCGCGTTTTTTGTTCTCTGGCGAGAGAGGGATGGCCCTGGAGATTTATAACGAAGCTTTCGCGGATGAAAAAAATCCGGAAATATTTCTTGAAAAATTGCTCGCGCTCGATTTGCTCGCTCGCGATTCCGCTACGGGGCGTCTTCGCGAGGTCGTCGATTTATGGCGTCCCCTGGGAGAAAATTTGCTTGCCGACGGTTTTAAGTCGCATTGGGCGGAGACGGGGGTAGCATTGATGGAAGGATGCCGGAAAACGGATAACAAACAACTCGCCGAAGCAATCTTTTACGAGCTTCGGGAGCGCGCGTCTTCCGGCAAAACGAAAGCGATTATTGAGCGGGCTGAAAGAATCTTGAAAAAAATGGGATCCTAGTTCGAGCCGACGCGCGTATTATTTTTTCTGATCCTCGAGGCACAGAGCGCGTTGCGTCCTCTCAACCTCGTTGACCAGATCCGTGGCCGATATGCCTAGCGCTTTGGCCAGGAGGAAGAAGAAATTGATAGTTGGCCGGTATTTGCCCTGCTCGACTTGCAGGAGATAGACGCGATCGATGCCGGACATGGCCGCGAGCTTTCTTTTGCTCAAACCCGCGTCCGTTCGAAGCCTTTCGAGGGTTGTCGCTATGGCCTCGATGAGAAAAGGATAATCGTCCATTTAACCAGATTAACAGAAACACTTGACTCGACAGAACTGTTGTTATACACAATAATAAAAAATTTCTAAAATAAGATTTTAATTTTCGCTTTGGAGGCGAAATGGCAACGATAAGGTATCCGGGAACCGGCCGCGCCCAGCCGCCGGTCAAGATAAGTTATTCCATGAATGGGGGGCGATCCTGGCAAGAGAAGGAGTTAAAGCCAGGGCAGTCCTGCCCCATCTCGCCAAATTGCGATTCGCTCCTGATCGGCGGCGTGCCCTATGATCCGAAGGGAGAGTACGAGATCTGGGAGGGGAAAATTGGAAGGAGATAGGTTCTGTCGGCAGTTGCAATTATAGAGAAAATATAGAAAAAGGGTGTTTCTC
>CAMWPE010000237.1 GCA_947176055.1 uncultured Desulfovibrio sp. | reverse complement strand
GAAAAAGCCCGATTATTCCGCGCCTCCCGCCGGCGCGGAAATAGTCGCGTTCGCCGGCGATCCCGATCTCGCCCTCGCTCCCGCCGACGATCCCCTGGGTCGCGCTTTTCTGCCCCTGAATCCCAACGAGGCCATAGGCTCCCTCGACGACTCGCAAATTGAGGCCATGATCGGAGCGCAAGCCAAAACTATTCTGGGCGATCTCATAGAAAAAGATCTGGCCGCTCCTTCGCTGTCATCCTTTCAGGAAATTCATAAGCTCGTTCTTTTCCGCGCTTATCTTTACACCTTCCTGATGAATTTTCTCTCTTTCGTCGATTTTTACGAGCCTTCGAAAAAGGCCATTTTTCAGGAAGGCGTCCTCTATCTGGACAGCCGGGCCTGTTACTTATGCGTTCCCGTGGAAAATGTGGACGATCACGCGCGTCTGGCCGCGCAAAGTTGTCTTTGCCTTATCTATTGCGCCTGCTCGCGCAAGGCGGCGGACGGTTCGATTCAAACCGGAACCATAGCCGCGGCGCTTACCCTTGGCAATCTGGTCTCGCTCATCGAAGGACGCCATGGACTTTTCATCGATAACGACGGTCTGGAATGGGACACGACTATCCTGCGCGTCGTCCATAATCCCATAAGCTTGCGCGAAGCCGCGTGGGCTCCTTATATCCGCATATCGAACATGATAGCCGAACAGGTAAACAAGTTCGTCGCGTCCAAGGAAAAGGCCGTGCGGGAAGCTACGGACAAGGCCGTTTCCGAAGTCCCAGCCGCAAAACCTGAAGACAAGAAACAAAGCTTCGATTTCGCCAAAGGCGCCGGAATCTTCGCCGCGGTCAGCGTCGCTGTTTCCGTGCTCAGCGCGGCTTTCGCCTATATCGCCAATTCGCTCGCGTCTCTCGGCTGGTGGTGGCCCCTGGCCGTGGTCGGGCTCTTTATCTGCGTATCCGGTCCGTCGATGTTGCTCGCCTATTTCAAACTCCGTAAGCGCAGCCTTGGTCCCCTGCTGGACGCTTCGGGCTGGGCCGTGAACAAAGGCGCTCCGATAAATATAATGATGGGCATGGCTTTGACCAAACTGGGGCGGCTGCCTAAAAACGCCCTTCGCAACCTGAATGATCCCTATAGTATACCAGAACAGATGAAAGGCGGTCATACTGGCTGGAAGATATTTTTCTGGCTTCTGTTTATTCTCGTTCTAGCGGTCGCGGCATTCTGGCTTTATTGCGTGTTCGTAGCCGAGCCAGTCTGGGTAACGAAGTTAAAACTTTTCCTCGGTCTGTAATTTGTCCTTAATAATAGACGTCGTCCTGCCCCGGATCTCCGCGGACGGGACGACGCGTCTTTGCGAGCGCCTTGACCAGCTCCTAGCTAATCGCCTTGACTCCGGCCAAATAGCTCGCGTCCGGGAGTTTGGCGACAGCCTCCCATGCCAGGAAGCGAGATTATCGCGGCTTCTGGCTAGACTCGCGCTTCTTGGCCGTCTCCCGTCTGGAACGCGTCTGATTTCGGACGAGAACGCTCTCCCCGCGCTGACGCCGACCGGCTTCCTTTCCTTTTCGCATCCGCCGGGCCGGGCCTTCGCGATTCTGGACGCGGACGCGCCCGTAGCTATCGACGCGGAATATCTGGATCCGTCCGTCGCCGGCTCTATATCCGCGGCTCTAAAAAAATATGGCGGAAAATCTGTTTCTATCCAGGCTGCCGTAACAATTTGGACAATTTTCGAAACCGCGATTAAATTAATGCCCCGCGCGTTGCCGGGCGCGATCGCGGAGGAGTTGTTTCCCCATATCGTGTCCGCGTCCCAATCGGGCCGCGCCGCTTTTCGCGACGGTCGAATAATCTCATGGCAATCCCGCCGCCGGGATAATTTTATAATAACATTCGCGGGAATCGACCGCGCCGTTGAAATTCCTCGCCTGATCAAATCCGATTGGCGCGATATCGTATCCGGCGAGAATGAGCGCTTGTCAAATCGTTTCGGCGAAGCGCCCGAGCGGCGGGCCAACCGGGGCCCAGACTCCGTAACTACGCGAGATGCCAGTTTTCAATATTGTGACATTGTTTCCGGAATTTTTTGACTCTCCGCTTAATACCGGATTAATGGCCAGGGCTACGGCGGCGGGCCTTGTCTCATTCCGTTTTGTCAATCCCCGGGATTTCAGTCCGGACAAGCATCGCCGCGTCGACGATCGGCCTTTCGGCGGCGGCCCAGGCATGGTCATGACTTTGCCCCCTCTGGTCGGAGCGCTTGAATCGTTGCGCGGCGGCGGTCCTCTCATCTTTATGACTCCCTCGGGGAAACCATTCGAACAAATTGACGCGGCCTGGCTGGCCAAAGAAAGCGAAATAACGCTTGTCTGTTGCCGGTACGAAGGCGCGGACGCGCGGCTTGAGCGCCTTTTTCCGTTGCGTCCGATAAGCGTTTGCGACGCGGTGTTGAATGGCGGCGAGACGGCCGCCCTCGCGGTTATCGAAGCCGTAGCCCGTCTTGTCCCAGGCTTCATGGGCAACGAGGAATCGTCGCGTGAGGAAAGCTTCGCGAACGGTTTGCCTGAATATCCCCATTATACCCGTCCGGAAATTTATAGAAATCTTCCGGTTCCGGCGGCGTTGCTAGGCGGGGATCACGCCAAAATAGCGCGCTTCCGTCGTGAAAATTCGCTTCTACGGGCGCTTGAAATCCGGCGGTCGTTGCTCGCCGACGCTTCCCTTACAGCCGACGACGTCCGCTTCCTCAAAAATATACCCAGGAAGCGAATAAGCGGAAACTTATGCTTTTGCCTTTGCCACTATCCCGTATTTCTGGAGGGGCGCGAAAGCGGCGTATCGTCTTTGACAAATCTGGACGCGCATGATATAGGGCGTATTTCCCGAAGTTACGGGATGGGCCCTTTTTTTATTCTTACGCCTCTTCCAGGGCAACTTGATTTATTGCGCGCCATTATCCGGACCTGGTTGGCGAGAACCGGACCGGAACGGGCGGATCGGCGCGAGGCCCTGCGCCTCGTCAGGCCGGTCGCAAGTTACGACGAATTGGCCGGAGAGGCTGAAATTTATTACGGCCAGGCCCCGACGTATATAATAGCTTCGGCCAGATTTCCGGAAAAGGACAAAGGCGAAGCTTTTTTATCGCCCGCGGACATTCGTAAAATGTGCGAATCGAGACCCGTTATTATTTGCCTTGGAACGGCGAGAGGGCTCGACGCCAAAAAATTGCCATTCAAATATTATAGAATAAAACCGTTGCGTTTTCTTGACGAAAATCATCTGTCAGTGCGAAGCGCCGCGGCTATAATCGCCGACAGGATTATCGGCGATTTTAATTAATTTTTACAATAGCGCGGCGTTTTTAAAAATAATCGCGCCATGGCGGCCGCGCGACGCGAAACCGGTCGCTAAATTATCGTTCAAAGGATTTTGTCTAGCAATTAAGGGACAATTTCAAGCGAATCATGCTATAGAGATAAAGGAGGTCCGGCAATGGATATTATTAAAAAG
>CAMWPE010000236.1 GCA_947176055.1 uncultured Desulfovibrio sp. | reverse complement strand
ATATTCTATAATATAAGCCTGGTTTAAGCTCGATGCCGGATCTAAAGAGTAAAAATTTTTGGTCGATAAGACTTGCAAAGCGGGAATTGTTGTTTTATGTTTTCAATCACGACGGAGAACCCCGACGGGTTCTGATTCATTTTCCCGCGAGGGAAAAGTAAAAGGAAGGTATAAAATGAAGAAACTCGCTACTCTTATTTTGGCGGCCGGCTTGGTCTGCGGCGCGTCCACTGGCGCCAGCGCCATTGATTTCAAGGCCAAAGGCCAGTGGATCATGAACTTCGCCTACGGCGACGGCGGCAATTTTGTCGGCGGTTATAAAAACCAGAACAGCATCGGCTGGGGCGGCGGCCGGGACAATTTCGAAGCCAGCCAGCGCGTCCGTCTGCAACTCGACGCCGTGGCTTCCGAAACCCTGTCCGGCACGGTCTATTTTGAAATAGGACAGTCCTGGTGGGGCCAGGGCGGCAATAACCAGGGCGCGGCCCTGGGCGCCGACGGCAGAAGCGTCATCAAACTGAAACAGGCTTACATTGACTGGATGATTCCCGAATCCGACGTCAAAGTCCGCATGGGTATCCAGAACGTCTCCCTGCCCAGCTACACCATCGGCTCCAGCACAGTGATGGACGACGACGCCGCCGGCGTCGTGGTCAATGGCCAGGTCAACGATATGGTCGGGATCACTGCTATGTGGTTCCGTCCTTTCAATGACAACTACGGCGGTCAGGGAGTCGACGGCTGGGGCGGTCATACCAGCGACTGGCGCGCCGGTTACATGGACAACATGGACGCCTTCGCCCTGCTCGTGCCGATCACCCTCGACGGCGCCCGCGTAACCCCTTGGGGCATGTACGCCACCATTGGTCCCAACACCTTCCGCGGCGGGGATCGCATTACCAGAACTTCCGATCGGCCTCATAATCCCAACGGCTATTATCCCGACTACTTTGGCGATGTGAATCCTGGTCCCGCCACCGGTTACGCCCAGATGGGTCTCTTCCCGGTAGCCGGCTCCCGTCATAAGGACTTCTCGCCCGCCGCTTCCAAATTGAGCAACCCGGCCAACGCTTGGTGGGGCGGCGTTACCGGCGACATCACCGCCTTTGATCCCTTCCGCATCGCCTTTGATTTCACCTACGGCTCCGTGGAGTGGCAGGACAACGGCCGCCTGAACCGCCAGGGCTGGTTGGCCAGCTTGCTGTTTGAATACAAGCTCGACTGGGCCATTCCGGGCTTGTATGGCTGGTACGGATCCGGCGACGACAACAATCCGTCCAACGGTTCCGAGCGCCTGCCCACCATCAGCGCGAACAACACCAACCAGTTCTCCACCTTCGCCTTCAACGGCGATCCCTATATCGCCCGCGACGGCGTCATCAGCTCCGGCAACATGGGCGGCACCTGGGGCGTGGGTATTCGCCTGAAGGATATGCGCTTCATCGAAAACCTGAAGCACACCTTCCGCATCAACTACATGGGCGGCACCAACTCCCCGACCATGGGCAAGAAAATGTCCCTCAATGGCCTGTGGTTCAATGGTAATACCCTGGACGGTAGCTACACCACAGGTGTAGGCGGATTCACCAACGCCACTCCCACCGGCATTGTGACTGGCTCCAGCGCCATGGGCATTGACAGCACCTACCTGACCACCATGGATCAGGCGCTGGAATTCGGCCTTACCAACCGCTACAAGATGTACGAAAACTTCACCGTCACCCTGGAAATGGACTATGTGGCCCTGTTCCTGGACACCAGCTCCTCCGTGTGGGGCGCGCGTCACAAGATCAACCAGTCCATCCCGTCCACCAAGGACGCCTGGAACATCAACGCCAGCTTCGTGTATCAGTTCTAATATAGCCTGATCGCGAATAATATCTGGGGAGCCGTAAGGCTCCCCTTTTTTGTCGACTCCTGGCCGCGGCCGGAAGCCGGATCGGGGCGCCCCCGGGATAGTCGCGAAAATTGTCCCGCGCGAGGCTCAATCGTCCTGATCCGGTCCAGCCGTAAGGTCACGGGGGCTTTTTCGCTGAAAAAGGCGGCGTCGCGACGCGCAAATTGCCATATCGCGTCCCGCGAAAACCTGAAAAGGACAAAAAATAGGGCGTTACGCGTCGGCGCCGCTTGACGAATAATGGACATCGGGAAAAAAATAACATAAGTTAACCGAAAAATATTTATTTTTTATATCTAATAAGGATTGAGGCTCGCCAATCCGCCCCCGGGCGCGGGACAACTATATATTTTTATATATTCATATGGGCATAAGTCTGTCTCTTCGCCACTTCTCGCCGCGCGGACTTGCCCTGATTTAACGGTACGTTTTAGGAGGCCGTATGCAGTTGAGTTTTGACAAGGCCGCCTGCCAGAATACGCGCAGGGCATTACGCAAGGAGTGGCTGCTCACAAACGGACTGGGAGACTACTCGTCCAGCAGCATACTCTATTGCAACACGCGAAAATACCACGGACTTCTGGTGGCGGCCACGCCGGAGGGACGCGCCGTGTTATTGTCGGCGATGGAGGAATCCGTCGTTGGCGCCGGCAAGGAATTTTTCATCTCCACGCGTCAGCATCCCGGCAAACTCTACCCGGAAGGCTACCAGTACATGGAGAGCTTCAGCCTGGATCCGTGGCCGGTTTTTGTGTACCGCGTGGGCGATATTCGCGTCAAAAGGGAGATGATCCTTCTAAAAGGCGAAACGCGCCTGCTTTTCCGCTGGACCATCGAGCCCCGGGGAACCGGGACAACTACGAAGTGGCCCGAACTGACCTTGCGGTTGAAACCTCTCCTCGCATTCCGCGGCTTTCACCAGCTGGCCAGGCAAAATAACTTCATTCAGCCGCAGGCCCGCGTAGCCCCGGGCGGCTTCGGCATCTCCCCTTACAAGGGGTTGCCGCCGCTCTATTTCCAGGTAAGCGGGCATCATACTTTCGTGCCCCGTCCCGACTGGTATCACGAGATCGAATATTTCCAGGAAAGGGAGCGCGGCTTCGAGGACAGCGAGGAACTCTTCCAGCCCGGCATTCTCGAAATCCCCTTCCCCGCCTTGCCGGAGGGCGGCTCCGTTTATATGTCCGTAGGCACGGAGGAGCTGGCCGAAGCTGGCCAGAAACTGGCGAAAATGTGGGACGAGGACACGAGATTCCGCAAGGCCAAAGAAGCCGATACCCGCGGCATGATCGCTCATCTCCAGGATATAGGCGAACAGTATCTGGTCGAAAGCGCGTCGGGCCTGCCGGAAGTCATCGCCGGTTATCACTGGTTCGATTCCTGGGGCAGGGACACGCTGATCGCGCTCCCCGGCCTGACTTTCTACAGCGGCAGGACGCAGTTCGGCCTCGACGTGCTGAACATGGTTCCGGGGTGCATGCGCAACGGCCTGATTCCCAATATCTTCGGCGAGGAAAACCGTCACGCCTATAATTCCGCCGACGCCTCCCTCTGGTACGCCTTCGCCGTCCAGTGCTTCCTGAAAACAAATCCGGACGGCTACGAC
>CAMWPE010000235.1 GCA_947176055.1 uncultured Desulfovibrio sp. | reverse complement strand
ATCGGTTTATTCATTTTTGTCAGAAAGGAAATAGAGTTAAAATGAAAAATAAAACGTCTTCGCTTCCTCCCCGCGATATTCGCGTCGCTACGCGCTCCGCGCTGGGCGTTCTTAAATGAGCGTACCAAAGCGTGTTGTACAAATGCTTCCGGCAAAATTTCGTGACGACCGCGGCCGCCGCGGCAGTTCTCTGTGTCGCGGCTCCGGCTCTTCCGGCGTCTATCAATATTACGGCGACAAACGGTTCGGCGACAATTAGCAAGGACGTTAACGGAGACAGTTTGCGAATATCGGGAGCGCAGACTTCCGGCGAAACTACTGTTTCCATCGAATCCGGAGCTACCCTAACCCTCTTGGGAACCGGATCACGCGCGGAGCTTTTCAACGCCGCGAACACCAGCTTCAATGTCGTCAATTCAACATTAAGTCTTGGCTCGGACACCGCCGCGGCCGGAGGCAGGCTAAATGGATCCGTTACTCTCTGGGATGGGTTATTAAAAGTTAACAAGGAAACATTTACAATATCTTCGCCAGGATCCGTGTTGGGCGGTTATGGAACGAATTCCGCCATTGAAATTAATCATGGAGCGATATTGTCCCTGGATCGGGCGGGCGCGGCGACAGGGCCGCTGGGAGCAATCAGTCTGGCCGGAGAGTCCGCGCTGTCCATAGCCAATGGCGTCTATGTCAATAAAATAAATATTAACAGCGGATCAATCAGGGTAACGAACAGAAATATTGACGGCGATGTGGAAAACAGCGTTTTCGGCGATCCGTCCGCGCGGCTGAATGACGCGTCCATTTCGGCGACACGGGGCGACATTATTTTGGGACGGATCGACTCTACGGGAGGAGGACATGAATTAAACTGGTCAACAATTAACGCGAACAATGGAAATATCAGGATTAACGGCGCGGTAAGCGTCAACGGCGGCTTAACCAGCCTGATCGCTGAAAACGGAGATATCGTCCTCGCAAACGGCGATATAAACGAATCCGGCGACGGCCATCTATATATAAGAGCCTCCAAAATCTCTCCGCGAAAGATTCGAATATAGACGCGATAGCCCTTATCGCTTCTTCGGTAAACGCGAAGTCGATAACAACCCGGAACCTGTCTGTTCAGACTCTGACAACGAGCGGCGACGTCGCGGTTCGCGATCATACTTTCAGCGCGACCGGTTCGAATAATATTGTCGGGGGAAATTTATCGCTTGATAAAACTACGATTAATATCGGCGGTATGCGGGCGGATGGCGACGCGACTTTGACCGACTCCAATGGCTCCTGGAAAAATCTATCGGTCAACGGCTCGTTTAACGCCTCCGGCGGAATACTCGCCGGAGAGTCTTTGACCGCGGCAAGCGTGTCGTTGAGAAACGCGTCCGCCTCAACTTCACTCTCCCTGCGAACCCTGGCTTTCGCCGATTCTTTACCAGTGGCCGCGCATTCTACGCTTAAAACCTCAAATCTGGCCACCGCGACCGGACGCGTTTCCCTGATTGAGGGATCCTCGCTGGAAACATCCTCATTCGGAAGCCAGGCGCGTCCAATCGCATCCCTTACCATGAGCGGCGATTCAATCCTCGCAGGCGAAAATGGCATAGGGATAAAAAGGTTGGACGCGACCGATTCCAGATTGATCACGACTTCGGGCGATATGGGCATAGCGGGTCCGGAAATTAACATCTCCGGCTCGAGTCTGACCGTCGAAGCTGGAAATTTGTCCTTTTCCGGTCAAACCCTGGCTCCGGACAGCGGCCTGACAGCCTCGAAGGATATTTTAATTTACGGAACAATAAGCGACAATCGCGCGAACACACTGAAGATAAACGCGGGCGACGACATAATCGCGCGCGACTCTATCCATGCCGGAGAGATCAAAGCCAGGAAAAATATATGGGGAACTAGCGCGACAGCGAAAAATATCACCGCGAAGGCGGCCGCGCTTTCCGGCGATCTGCGCGTCGAGAACGGCGCGCTTTCGCTAAAATCGACAAGCTACGCGAAAAATCTGATACTTGATTCGTCAAAATTTACGTTTAACGCCATGCGGCTTACGTGCGAAGCGAGCTTTCTCAATTCATCCGGCTCCTTCGCCTCCATAAAAGACGCGAAATATAATCAGTCGGGCGGCGATATAACAGGAACCTCGTTAAATACCCGATTAGCCTCAATTGTCGACGAGGGCATTCTTTCGCTAGAGAATCTGGACTTCGCCAATAATTTAATAATCAACTCCGCGACTTTAAAAGCGGCCAGCGTCAATTCGGAATCGGGATCAATCAGCGCGATAAACGGGGCGAGGCTGGAAGCGAGGACCCTTGGCTCGGAAAATTCGCCTATTCCATCCTTACTGTTACCGGAAAGTCAATTGTGGAGACAACCGGCGGTCTCTGGGCTAAAAATTTAACCTCTTCCAATTCCGGAATTACCGCCAAATCCGGAGATATAACGATAACCGGTCCGGAAATTAACCTTTCCGTCTCGCTATTAACCGCGCGATCGGGAGATTTGTCCCTTTCCGGCGAAACGTCCGCGCGAAATAGCGTTATCTCCGCTTCCGGCGATATAAATCTTGCCGGCATTATCGACGACCGCGACACGAATACTCTGACAATTAACGCCGGTCGCGACATAACGGGGCAAGCGATCATTCGCGCGGGAGAGATCAAGGCGGCGGGAACTATTTCCGCTGCCAGCGCGACGGCGAAGCGTCTATCGGCGAACGCGGCGTATATCGCCGGAGAGCTTGCCATAAACAAAGGCTTACTTTCTCTTGCGTCCGCCAGCCAAGCCGGAGCCTTTTCTCTTAAATCCAGCGGCTTCGCTCTGGACTCGCTAAAAATTTCCGGAAACGGCTCTTTCCTGGATTCCTTCGGCTCCTTTGAGTCTCTGGAGACGGCCCGGGATTTAAACTTCACGGGCGGGGAAATAAAGGGCCGGAATTTGTCAGCGGGAAATATTTTCGCTGGCGGAAACAATCGGACTATATTGAGCGTCGCGAATCTGGACGGTTCGTCGTATCTCGTCTCCGGCTCGCGGGCATTCGTTACGCTGGGCAGCGGCGATCCGGTATGGGTAAGAAGCTGGGGGGATCGTTATCGTCTGGATAACGGCGCTCTCGGCGTGACGGAGCCAGTCCGTTTCGCCGCTTCGGGCGGCCTTGATTTAAATCCCGGTCTGAAGTCGAAGTCATCGGGCCATTCGCATGACCTGAATTTTGCCAATGGCTCCAATTTTGTGGTCAACGGCGAGCGCGCCTGGGAGGGACATAGCGAGACTGGGTTAATTTCTTCGGACTCGCCAAAGGACGTTTTTGTTGCGCCCGGCGCGAAATTATTTATCTCCGGCGTAACCTCCAACAAGCTTTACATAGTTCTGGGCGACAATATCAGGACGCTTTACGCGGATAATTCGGCGTGGGACGGCGCGAATCTGCAAACTGATCACCAGATGATCGGCGTTCAAAAGGTAGAAGGGAGAGACGGCAGTTTTCACACCTTCGCGAAAGAGGCGGAAAA
>CAMWPE010000234.1 GCA_947176055.1 uncultured Desulfovibrio sp. | reverse complement strand
GGCCTGAAACGCACGCGGGCGGCGAACATCGCGGCTACGTCCAGACTTCTGCCATTGCGCCAGGCCTCGACCGCGAACTCGACTATGAGAATGGAGTTTTTGGCGGAAAGTCCGATAATCGTAACCAGCGCGACCTGAAAATAGACGTCGTTTTCAAGTCCGCGCAGATAGGTAGCCAAAAGCGCCCCGAAAACGCCGAAAGGCACGGCGGTCAAAACGGAGATGGGCAAAGACCACGATTCGTACTGCGCGGCCAGAATCAGAAACACCATGACCAGGGCGAGCGCGAAGATCATGCCGCTGTCGGATTTCGCCAGTTTTTCCTGCAAGGCGGAACCTACCCAGCCAAGGGCGTAGTCCGCGGGCAATGTCCGGGAGACCGCTTCCATGGCGTCGAGCGCCTGGCCCGAAGAATAGCCGTCCGCGGGAGTGCCCATGATATGGGCGGCCGGGAAGACGTTGTAACGCTCCACGACTTGCGGCGCGGTGCGCCGCTCCAAGGTCATGATCGCGGTTAGCGGCACCATTTCGCCTTTGTTGTTCGCGACGAAGACGTCGGCGAGATCTTCGGGCAACATGCGGAATTGGGATTCCGATTGCAGACGCACCTGGAATGTGCGGCCCATATAGTTAAAATCATTTACATAAAGACCGCCGAAAACGCCGCTCATGGCCGTGAATACATCGGACACGTTTATGCCCATATCCTTGCAACGATCCCTGTCCAGATTGGCGTAAAGTTGCGGCGAGCCAGTGGAAAACAGGTTTTGAATACTTCCTATGGCCGGATATTTTCTCTGGCCGTCCGCCCCGACGCTCATGGCCTCCGCGACAAAGGCCGAGGCTTGCGCCTCGAGATCATTAAGCGTGCCGTCGCCGCGCATCTGCAGATACCCTTCGAAACCGCCGGTGGTGCTCATGCCGGAGATGGGGGGGGGCGTAAAACCTAAAACCACGGCTTCCGGTTGCATCATGGTGACGCCCATCATTTGTTTCGTCAGATAATCCGGCGTCGATTGAGGCCCGGAGCGATCTTTCCAGGGGACAAGCACGGCGAAGAAAGTCGTATAATTGCTCTTTACGGCGCCGGTTGTGATATCGATGCCGTTGATATTCGCCAGATTTTTTATGATGGGGATTTTGTGGCCGAATTCGTTGATGACTTCGCCAACTTTCTCGGTTCTATTAAGGGACGCGCCGTCGTCGAGCATGCCCATGCCCAGGATATAGCCCTGATCTTCATTCGGAACGAGGCCGCCCGGAAGGATTTTGAAGAGATACCAGATGCCGACGCACATCAGGATAACAAGCGTCACGGCTTTGCCGCCGTTGTTTTTTACCCAGCGCACCGCGCGCAGATACCAGCGCGTAACCTTGCCAAAGCCGTAGTCGAACCAGCGGAAAACTTTGGGCGGCTTGTAGTTGGGGGCCCTTTCCTTGAGGAGGAGGGCGCAGAGGGCGGGCGTCAGGGTAAGGGCCACAATGCCCGACAATGTAACCGATATGGCGATTGTGATGGCGAACTGTTTATACATCTGTCCGGCCAGACCGCCGATAAAGGCAATGGGGATGAAGACGGAGCATAGACAAAAGACTATGCCAACGACCGCCGGGGTAATTTCGTTCATGCCCTTGGCCGTCGCTTCCAGCGGCGACAAATGCTCGTCATCGATAATTCTTTCCACGTTTTCTAGAACGACGATGGCGTCGTCGACAACAAGACCGATACAGAGAACCAGCGCGAAAAGCGTGAGGGTATTGATCGAGAAGTTAAGCGCGTATAGACCCGCGAATGTTCCGATAATGGAGATGGGCACGGCCACGCAGGGAATTAAGGTGGCTCGCCAGTTCTGCAGGAAGACGTAGACGACGGCCATGACGAGGAGCAGGGCTTCGAAGAGCGTCTGCACCACTTCGTGAATGGACTCCATGACGAAATCGTTAGTGTCTACGACGACGGTATAGGCCATGCCGTCCGGCATTGTTTCGCCAATCTCTTTCAGCCTTTGCACGACGCGGTCGCCGGTGGCTATGGCGTTGGCCCCGGGCAACAGATACACCGCGCCCATGGAAGCCGGGGAACCGTTGAATTTCGAGCCTACGCTGTAATCCTGACCGCCCAGCTCGATGCGGGCTATGTCCTTCAAGCGCAACATCGCGCTGTCGGGACCGGTGCGAATGATGATTTCGCCAAATTGCTCCGGCGTAACGAGCCGTCCGAGCGTGTCAATCTGCCAGTCAAGTTGCGTCCCGGCCAGCACCGGCATCGCGCCAAGCCGCCCCGGCGCGAATTGCGAGTTTTGATCCTGTATGGCGGCGGTCACTTCATTAATAGTAATTCCGTATTTGGCAAGTTTGTCTGGTTGCAACCAAACGCGCATGGAATAATCGCGACTGCCGAAAACCGTGCAGTCGCCGACGCCGGTGACGCGCTTGAGCTCGTCGACCATATTGATTTTCATCCAGTTGGCCAGAACAACCTCGTCGTATCGGCCGTCCGGAGAATAGACGCAGAAAAACTGCAAAACCGCCGGCGAGCGCTTCGTGACCGACACGCCCTGCCGCCGCACTTCCTCGGGTAATTGCGTCTGAGCCAGGTTGACCTTGTTGTTGACGTTGACCATCGCCATGTCGGGATCCGTGCCCAGATAAAAGGTAACCTGGATCTGGCCCGTGCCAGATCCCGACGCGGCTGTGGAAGTCATATAGAGCATGTTTTCCACGCCGTTGATATTGACTTCCAGAGGCGCGAGAACCGTGGATGATATGGTTTCGGCCGACGCGCCGGGGTAAGTGGCGGAGACGTTGACCGTGGGCGGAACGAGATCGGGATACTGCGCTATGGGCAAGGCAAGAATCGACAGCGCCCCTACCAGGGTAATTACTATGGAAATTACCGCCGAAAGAATTGGTCGTCGCAGAAATACGTTTGGTTTATCTGTAATCGCCATCGTTCACCTACTTTTCTTCGGCGGCCTTGGCGGCCTGTTTCCCGTCGGAGCCGGGCATATGCAATTCTTCCTTTTCAGGCATTATTTGCACTTTCGCTCCGGGACGCGCTTTGATGATGCCCTCGCTGATTATCCTCTCGCCGCCCTCCAGGCCCTCCGTTATGAGATACTTGTCGCCCACTGTCGCGGAGATGGAGACGGGGACAATGGCCGCGACGTCGTCCTTGTCCACGGTCATGACCGAGGAGCCTTGCTGCGTATGGATGACGCATTTTTGCGGGATCAGGATGGCGTCTTTCAGGATATCGCCGGAAACAAAAACTCGCACATACTGTCCGGGCATGATGACTCCGTTTTTGTTCTCGAAAACGGCCCTTGCCTGAATCACGCCCGTTGTCGGTTGCACCTGACTGTCAATAAAGGTTACTTCGCCCTCTCCGTCGTACATCCTTCCGTCCAGCAGACGCAATTTGGCCTTGTATCTTTTATCCGGCGGGAATTGCCGACGGCCTTGCGACGCGAGGAGCTCGCGGGCCATCCGCTCTGGCGCCGCTATGGAAAAATCTATATACATTGGTTCCGTTTGATTGACA
>CAMWPE010000233.1 GCA_947176055.1 uncultured Desulfovibrio sp. | reverse complement strand
TTTGTCCAGAAAAAATCTAAAAATTAGCCCATTTTAATTATGAGATAACCTCTAACGACGGAGCAAATTCGTTATGGTAAATTTTCGCGGGGGTCCTGACTCGTTCCGCTTTACGACGCAAAGCAGTCATAGCGCGTAGCTATTTTTAATCGCTATATCCTATAGTGTAGATAAGTTTGAAAGAGGAACGGCTTAAATTTTATTAAAAATATTAAATATATTGTATGGATAGATAGGGTATCGTATAAAGCTATCCCGATAATAGACGGGGATACCTTTTATACGCGAGGACGGGGGTATAATAAAATTAGATAGCGGGGGACATAATTGGTCTAAATTAAATGATAGATTGCGAAAATGGGGTTATATATGTCAAGATCGCGCGCGAGACGGTCAGGAGCTGGTCGGACGGCTGGCCTCATTAAGAACACGCTGTATTGAAAAAATAGCCTATATCTTTATTCCTCCTTAAAAGCTTCTTCCAGCTTCTTCTTGGCCTTCGCGCCTTTATGCCGCAACTCGCATTCCCAGATCCGGACAACGCGCCAGCCGCGCGCGACGAAGATCGCCTCCACTTCCCTGTCACGCTCCATATTGCGGTTAATTTTTCGCGTCCAATATTCGGTATTGCTCGCGGGTTTGAGGTTGCGGCAGCTATGCCCGTGCCAGAAACAACCGTCCGCGAACACGGCGACGCGTTTTTTTAAAAAAACAAAATCCGGCTTTCCGTTAACCGGATAATTCCTACGCCAGCCTTTTAAGCCCATTTCCCGAAAAAGGGCGATCAGGCGCAATTCCGTGCTTTTATTCCCGCGCGAGCGCACCAGGCTCATTACGCGGCTGCGCTCCGACGCGCTGACTATATCGGCCATCAATCATTCCGTCGCATCCGGCCATTGACCAGAGCGCAACACTTGATTCCTTCTTTCCGTCCGGTAAAACCCATCCCCTCTTCCGTGGTCGCTTTAATATTAACCATTGCCGTCGACAAACCCAAAAGTCTGGCTATGTTGTTCGATATTTCTTTTTTGCGCGCCGCCAGCCTTGGTTTTTGGGCGATTATGGTAATATCGACATGATCTATGACGAATCGAGCCTCGCGAGCCAAATCCAGGACTTCGTCGAGCAGGATGGCTGAAGAGACGCCGGCCAACGCGGGATCAGTATCGGGGAAATGATCTCCCAAATCTCCGCGGCCTACGCATCCCAGGATCGCGTCCATAAGCGCGTGCAAGACGACGTCGCCGTCGGAATGGGCTGTTATGGTTAATGCGCCCGGAATGGGAACGCCGCCAAGACGCAAAGGTTTGTCGCCGCCAAATTTATGAACGTCGTAACCGAAGCCGGATATATTGATCATATCATCTTTTTCGCGCAACAGGTCGAGGTCTTCCGGATAGGTAAGCTTGACATTGCTTCTTTCGCCTTCGCAAAAGCCGATCTTTTCCCCCATTGCTTCCAGCATTCCAGCGTCGTCGGTAAAATCCCCGGTCGTTTCATGCGCCTTTTGCAAAACGCGGCGCCTGAATAATTGAGGAGTCTGCGCGGCGAGAAGTGTATGGCGCGGTATTGTCGCGCCTATACAGGCGCCTTTGCCTACGCTCTTTATTGTGTCCGTTACGTCGACGCAGGGAATTACGCCGGCCATTTCCGGCGCGAGGGAGTCCGCTATCCTATGGACAAGCCGGGGCGACAGAAAAGGTCTGGCCGCGTCGTGCACAAAAACAAGATCGCATTCCGGCGGGAGCGATTCCAGAGCCGCGCGAACCGAATCCTGTCTGCGCGCGCCTCCGGGCGCGACAAGCCAGGGGACGCAAACTTCGGCTGTTTTAATCAAATCGCGCAAACGCTCTTTCTCGCGCTCCAGATAATCGGGATGAAACACGAAGACAATGCCTTTTACGCGGCTGGAGCGGCTAAAAGCGACGGCGGAATGCCAATAGAGGGGACGATCGCGCCAGATAACAAACTGTTTTGGCGTTTCCGTTTTCATGCGCTCGCCTTTTCCGGCGGCGACTATAATTGCCCAGGGGCTCATTTGTAACGATAATGGTAGAAAAGGGGGAGCGGGCCTGTAAGCCGGGTTCTGTTCCGTCGCGCGCGACGGCGATCATCATTCCTCCAGGAGCGCGGTTGCCCGCGCCCTCAAGCGATCTACCCGGGAGGATATGGCCGGGCCGGCCTCCTCCCCTACTTGATCTTGCTCCGAACGGGGTATGCCTGGCATATCATGTCGCCATGATATCCGGCGCGCTCTTACCGCGCCGTTTCACCCTTACCCGGCGTAAGCCGGGCGGTTTGCTTTCTGTTGCGCTTTCCAGGGGTCGCCCCCTCTGGGTATTGCCCAGCGTTCCGCCCTGCGGAGCCCGGACTTTCCTCTCCGATTTCTCGCAGCGATGATCCGTCCCGCTCCCAAATTTTTTATTCCGTTGACTCTTCCGCGTCTTCCGGCTCCGTCTCCGCGCGGGGACCCCGTCTGGATTCGGTTGGACCGTCGTAATGCTGATCCCAGAAGATCAAACGTTGGCAATTGGGACAATTTAATATCTGTTGTCCCATTTGCAACTCGATGAAAGTTTGCGGAGGCATGGCGATATGACAACCGGAGCATACTCCGTCCCGGGCGGGCACAATCACCGGATGTTCGAGCCTCTTGCGGATGAATTCGTACCGCATAAAAATCGGGACAGGCAGGGATTTGCTGGCTTCGCCCCGCTTGCGGTCGAGCTTTTCCAGATCAGCGCGGCAGTCTTGCAAGGTCTGATCGAGAGAGGACTGCTTTTCCTCGTATCTGCCCTTAATGTCTTCGTAATCGACATTAATTTTATCGAGATTCTCCGTCTGCCGCTGAAGCTCCTCAAGCAGGGCGACTTTTTCTTCTTCCCTGTTGCGATTTATTCTCTCCATGCTGTCCATTTCGCGAAGCATGGCCTGATATTCCCGATTATTGCTAATTTGCGTCAATTTGTTCTTGCTTTTCTTAATCCGGATGGAGTCGTCGTCGATCTCGAAAGAAAGTCGTTTTTTCTGATCTTCGAGATGCGAAAGCTTATCCAGGATATTATCCCGCCTTTTGCGGATATCGGCGAATTTATCCTCCAAATCGCTCAATTCCTTCGGCGCGTTTTCCATAACCTGCCGTACCGCGTAGATCTCGTCATCCACTTTCTGCAATTCCGCGAGAAGGCTCAATTGCCGGTAATAATCGTTTTTAATCATTTCCTGTCTCCCTGGGCCTGTAAATACTGAACGGAGAGCGCGAGGCGAAAAATTTGATCTCCAGGCCCGGCGCGTCGCGACGAAGGTCCTCCGCGAATAATTCCATCATTTTTTCTTCCATACTATGATGTCCCGCGTCTATAAGGCAAAGCCATGTGTCAAGCGCGGCGTGATAACGAATATCTCCAGTTATATATACTTGCGCCCCCAGTTCTTCGGCCTTCTTAATCAACGAGCCTCCCGAACCGCCGCAAAAAGCGACCCGAGTTACCAGACTATGGCGCAAAGGTTTGACGACTATTAATTCCTCCAGCTTTAGGATGCTCGCCAACTGATCCATAA
>CAMWPE010000232.1 GCA_947176055.1 uncultured Desulfovibrio sp. | reverse complement strand
GAAAAAGGGATTCAACTTTGAGGTTTCGCGACGACAGCGCGAGGTTTTTGCGACTCGTATGGTAAAGATTTGACGAACAATCGCTCAAAACTGTCCAGGAATTTGACATGAAGGTTGTATTGGCTTAATAAACGAAATATTTAATATGAAATAATTATACTTGGGTAAATTCTTTGCGCGCCCGCTGGAGAAAGCATGTTTTGCAATAGCCGCTTTTTTTCGCGTATTTTCTATTTATTTCTGGTAATTGGCTTTTGTTTTCCGATTCCCGAAGCCGGCGCGAATAGCCGGGACAGCGGCGGCCTCTCCATGTCGCCCGACGCGGCGGGAACGAATCTTCCGTCGCTATACGCTGCCGGCGACGCGTTATCAGTCTATACTGTCGATAGCGCCGCTAAATCGTCAATTCCCTCCGGAGGAATTTATTCCGGCATTGTAATGGGAAGCGGCTATTCCAGCTTCTCCGTGCCGACAGGCAATGTAACTCTGGCTGGCGGTCCTGGCCAGGCGCTTGTTTCGCCGGGATTAAATTACGCTACCGCTTCCACGCGGAATCCCGCCGCTCCAATCGTCGTAGGCTCGGATACCTCCGCGGCTTCCCTGACATTGATCGAAGGATCGATAACCGGAGATATCGCCCTGGGTTCGGGCTCCTACGGACGCGACGCGACGCTGATAATAGGCGCTGGATCGACGGGAGAAACGGTGTCCATTACCGGAAGCGTCATAGGCCACCTTGGGTCGCTCGGAGTTTCGTCGTTGGTGATTAATGGGAGTTCATTACAGGTTACCGGCGATATTGGATTGCCCAACAATACGGGAACCATTAGAGTGTTGGACGCCGGCGGGGATATAACGACGCGCAGATTGAGCTCGTCTTTTCTTGGGGATTTAAACGCTTATAGGGTATCCGTCCGGACCGGCAAAAAAATTGACGTCGCGGGAGCGGCTCGTGTCTGGAATCTGTTTTTGGAGGAGAACAGCTCGTTAACCGCCAATCAACCGGTAAAAGGCGCCGGACGGGTCGACGTGCAAAATGTCATCGACGGAGGCGAAAACGGAATTCTCGCGCCGGGATCAAAAATAGTTTCGACCAGCGACAGCGTATGGCTATGGGAGGGCGTGACCAGAGGAAGCGGCGAAATACGGTCCGGAGCGAGCATTGGCTCGCATCAGGGCATTCATTATTCGCCCGCCGCGGAAGTCATGGTCAATCCAATAAATCAAGGCGACGGAGGCCATTTAACATTAAACGCTGGCGTGGATATATCCACTGGCAACGTGACTGTCGATAGCCTGAGCGCGGGCCAGGATATAGTTTCCGGCACGGAATTTCCGACCAACGCGCCCCTCGCGGGCAGGATATATATAAAAAATAATCTGACGAGCGGTATTTTTTCCCCCAGGGGGACGATAACGGCGCGCTGGATTAAGGCTGGCTCGGGAATTTACGCCGGCGCGATGAATATTGGCGGGCAGGGCGACGAAGGAAGCGCGGTTGGCGTCGAGGCCTCTAATCTGATCGTCGTCAGGGAAAACCCGCCCGCGGGGGCGACATCGTTGCCATCATCGACTGGCGATTTCTTGTTAAATAACGGATATTTTAAATTGACTGGCGCCGATGTGGGACGCAAATATCCGCAATCAACGGATCCCGACAGCTGGACGCTCACCTGGGGCGCGAGAATCGACGGAAACGCGAAAGTAGAGGATAATGGCGCCAGCTCCTTTAAGACCATGACGGTAGGAGGAGAGGTCAATATCTCGGGAGGCAGTCTGGCGGGCAAGAGTCTGCGTGCAAATTCGGCGGTGTTTTCAAATCTGACCTCGTTAAGCCTGAATGACGACTTAAATAGCGCCGATCATCCCTACGCGCTTCAGACCGTAGGCGACATGACAATCGTCGGAGAGCAGACCGCGAATATTAATACCGCAGACGCGGGAGGCAGCGTAAGCGCGACAGGGGGAAGCTATACGGGCGATACCATCACGGCGCGAAAAGACGCGACTTTTTCCAACGTGTCCGCCCTGACCATAAACGACGAGCTTACAACCGCCTCCGGCGATATTGCTATTAGGAAGAACGGCGTCGCCAAAGTGGGCAAACTGGATTCCGGAGGCGCGTTCGCTTTAAGCGGAGGCTCGTACGAAGGCGCGACAATTGATACGGCGAATGACGCCGTGATAAACGGGACGACCTATTTCAAAGTTTCCGGGAATACTAATATAGGAGGCAAACTGACGGCGACCGCCAACGACGATATGACTTTCGCCGCGCTAAAGATCGATGAAAACGTTGTCGCCAGCGGCGGCAATTTATCGGCGGCAAGCATCGAGACGGGCGCGAAAAGCGGAGCCAACGGCGATTTTACTATGACGGACGGATCCTTCGCGCTCGGAGGCGCCAGTCATATCAGGGGGAAGCTGGACGCTGATGGCAACGGTTCGAGTTCTTTTGGCTCTCTGACTGTCGACGGGGCGATAAAAGCGGCGGGAGGGTCAATTTCCGGCGGGACTCTTGCCGCCGCGACCGCGAGTTTTGAGAATTTATCAAAACTGGAGATAACGGATTCGCTCGCCTCCAAAGGCGATTTGACGATAAGCGGCGACGGAATCGCTAATGTAAAGAACTCTTCGGCAAACGGCGAGGCCAATATTTCCGGCGTCGCGTATTCCGGCTCTGTTTTTTCCGCTGGCAAGGCCGTCTTTTCTCAAATGAAAAACTTGAGCATGAGCGGCAAACTCGCGACTACGGGCGATCTGTCCATAGGGATGGGAAACGGAAATGTAGCCAAAATCGACGAAGCCGAATCCGGCGGAACTCTTTCCCTGGAAGGCGGCTCGTTTTCCGCCTCAAGTCTTAAAAGCGGAGGCGACGCGGAACTGAAAAACGTGTCTTCGGCGTCTGTCTCCGGCGAGGCGACCATTAGAGGCAAATTATCTGTTTCCGGACATGGATCCGCTTCCCTGGGAGATTTGAGGGTAGGGGAAACGGCGACCATCGATGGCGCGTCCCTGACGGCGAAAAGTATAGAGACCGGAACGAAATCTGGCTCCGGCGGCCATCTGACAGTTACAAACGGATCCTTCGATTTGGGGTCGGGTAACGCGAAGGCGGGAACGATTCACGGCAATTTAACTATCGATGGTCTGGGATCCAATTCATTTACCGAGCTCGTTATCGACGAAGGTCTGAATTTAAGCGGCGGTTATCTGGAGGGCAGCGCGCTTACGGCGAAGACGGCGGTCTTTAAAAATAATTCCATCGCTCATATCGATAATTTCGTTCTGGGGGGCGGCGGAAACGCTCTAGAAATTGAGGAAGGCTCTGTGGTTATTGTCCGGGCGATTAATAATTTGTCCGGTCTGGAAGAAATTAACGATAGCGGCCTGATTATAGCGGGAGATCCGTCGGATCCGGATAGCTGGTCCATCCTGGGCGACGTGGATCTTTCCCAGGGGGTTATGACCGCCGAAAAAGCTCTGGTTCAGGTTAATTCCATTTTTGGGAAGGGGCAGGGCGCGAAAACAGACGACGTAAGGGCGCATCAGATTTCGGCGGGAAATATAAATATCGAGGACGCCAATATCCGTCTTACAGGCATCGGGAGTTACGCCAGTTCGGTCAGGGGGAATCTCGCAATCTCCGAAAACGGAGACACGCGACTTGGGGATATTAGCGTGGGAGGAGAGACG
>CAMWPE010000231.1 GCA_947176055.1 uncultured Desulfovibrio sp. | reverse complement strand
TTTCGAATAAAAAACCGCGATTGTCTATCGCGGTCTTTTTCCCAAAAATCCGGCCTGGCGCGAAGCCCGAGCGACGGATAATTAAAACGGCTAACTAAATTCCAACCCTTAATAATTATATTTCCATTTAATTCCGCCCCAGGTATTGTTCTGCTCGGTGCGCACTTCCAGGCTCGTTCGCGGCGTAAGCTCCAGCTGGATTATAAAGGCCGTGCTGTCGGCCTTCATACCCTGTTGTACGCCCATATAGATCATGTCGTTTATATATTTCCCCATCTCTATGGTCGTGCCGCTGGCCGTTTCTTCCCCGGGTTGCCCCGCGGCTTCGGACGTTGTGCCCAGGCGCAGCACGTCCACGCCAAGGGTCTTTTTGGCCATGCTCAAAATACCGCCGGCTCCGGAGCCAAATCCGGCCAATTGAGCGACGGCCCCGGCCAATTGCAAGGCTTCGAGCCGGCTCAATTCGCTCATGTTTTTGCCAAACAGAACCTGAGCCAGAATTTCGTCCCGGGGTAATGACGGATCGCTGGTCAAGGTCAGCTTAATCTTGCTCACAGGTCCCGTTACGATGATATGAGCCGTAAGCTCCGGCGTTTCATTCGTCAGCTCGATATCGAGCAATGGATTGGAAATGGCGCCGCCGCCAAAAAACACTATGCCCTTTGTCAGGGCGAAATTTTTGCCCAGAAAATCGAAATTTCCCTTTACCGAGCTGATATTGCCGGTAATCCTGGGATCCGTCGGCGTTCCGCCAACGAGCAGATTCGCCTTCCAGATACTGGTCAGTCCCCTGCCCTCGACCACAAAACGCGGGAGCATGTTGATCTTGACATTCAGACTGCCCGAGCCTTTCGGAGGAGACGGATTCTCCAGATTTTTCGCCGCGGCCGCTGCTTTTTCTTTCGCCGCCTTAATGGATTCCGGCGTAGAAATGGGCAGGGTCGTCACGCTTCCGGCAAAGTCCAGATTATCAAGCAGGACTTCGCCCTGATTGACGATTATTTCGCCATTGACAACGGGCGCGGTCGCGTCGCCCTTTACTTTCGCGTCGCCGGACAATTCTATATGGATGTCGCGCCGCCGCAGAGGTTTGAGACGGGCGATTTTCGCGGCTATATCCAGATCCTCGCCCATCAAGCCGCCCTTGCCCTTTACCGCGATGGTTCCCTTATGACCGTCCGAAGCTGAAAGGGCGAGATTGAACCCGCCCGGGATGCCGTCGGAACCTTTTTTCAACGGTCCGCTTTCAGTCAGATCCAGCTTCAGGTTAATATCCGTGAGCAATATGCCGAGGGCGATGTCCTCGTATCTGGCTTTTTCAACGCTCGCGAAGCCTTTAACCGACGGCGATTTGATCGAGCCGCCGGCCTCGATATTGACGCCGATCCTCCCATTCAGGCGTCTGTCGGGGATAGGCAGAAGGTTCCAGATTGGGCCCAGGGCGCCGTCCCAGCGAATCTTCGCGGAAAAGGGCTTTGTCATTTCCAAAGAGGGAACGCCGTCGGCGCCAAATCGCAAAGGGACGCTGGCCGCGACATTGGCGACCGAGCCGCCCAGCGCCTTGAGCGTAGCCGGATCGAGTACGAGATTTGCCTTGAGCGCGCTCGCGGCCCCGGAATTAACTATATCGCCCTTTAATTGCATGGACACAGGCGCGAGCGCCGCGCCCGGAACGACAATCTTTTTTAAATCAAGGAGGAAATCGCCATGCGGCCGGGTTGGGGTCCCCTTGAGATTGGCATTAATGCTGGCGGAGCCCGCTGGAAGGGAGGGGACAAGAGCTTGCCATGGCTTGAAATTAAAATCAGCCAGGGACAGGGAGAAATCGAGCTTCTCCGGCGCCATGCCCCCGGAGGCGCGAAGGCGGCCGGTTGGCGAGAGGACAACGTCCAGATTCTGGACGGAGATCCCCTCCTTGCCATATAAGATTTTCGCCGGTTGGTTTGAGCGCAGGCCCAGGGGGATTTTCGTCATTCCGGGCAGACGCGCTTCCAGATTAAGCGCGTTCAAATACGCCGCGCCAGGTTCCCAGCGCGCGTCGAGGCGCGTCTTTATATCGCCGCCAGTGTTCAGATTGATTTGCAAAGGCCCTTCAAGCGGGCCTCGAGCTTTGAGCGTCGCGTCCAGCTTCATCCCCTCCGCGTCGATCCCGCCGGCGTCAAGGGACGCGTCGAAGGCGAGTTTGCCAAAGAGATCGAAGACTTTGACATCGCTTTTGATATTCTTCAAAACGATGGGCGTGCCGGAGGGCTGGCGAATTTCCAGGGCGGGGATGGAGAGGGCGACGGCGGCATTCTGGGCGCCGCCGGAGGGGTCGAGCGCGAGATCGAATTTCAGGTTTCCTGAAATTTTATAATCGGGGAGGAAAAGCGCGAGCGCTCCCCAGTCATCGATACCAATGTCTATATCGCCGGATAACGAAGGATCCCGATCCGGCTCGATGGAAGCGCGGAGATCGCCCTTTCCGCTCGCGCCGAGCGCGTTAATGACCAGATTTCGCAAACCCGCGTCCCAGCCCGGAGCCAGGTTCGGCGTCCTCGGCGACGTCCGCTTGAAAAAGATGAGACTCGCTATATCAATGGGCTTTTTATCGTACAAGCCCGAAATTTTAAATTTGACTCCGTTTTCGCGATCGAGAAGTTCGTCAATATTTCCGCCCAGAGGAATGGCGATATCGTCCGACGCCAGATTTATGTCAAGATTATGTATGGCGTATTTGTCGCGCGCTATTTCCTTGCAAGCCAAATCGAGATTTAGCGAAACATGCGGCAGGTTGCCTTTCGCGGCGAGCGCCAGACGCACTGGCGCCTGGAGCATGGTCAGGAAAGAATCCTTTGGCGCGTCCGGCGCGGGTTCGACGTCAAGATTCAGTTTTAGCGACGTTGGCCCATCGATTTTGCCGTTCCGCCAGCCCTCGCCGCTTTGCCAGTCGGCTGCGCTCGCCAGATTAACGCGACCAGCTTTAAGATCCGGACCGGCTATTTTCGCCACAAAGCGAGGAGACATCCCCGCGTCGACCGCTTCCGCCTCCAGGGAGAGCGCGAGAGCGACGGAATCGCCCAGGTATTTCGCGGGAATGTCTTTGACGTTCAGCTCCGGATTTTTCAAATTTGCGGTAAGGGCGGCTTTGGCCCCGAGATTGGCTCCATCCGGCTCCAAGAACACGTCCAGTTTCGCCGAAAGGTTGTCGAAGGCAAATCCGGAAAAATCCAGCGGAGCGCCGTCCGCGTTGGCAAGGCTCGTATTCAAAGCCGCATTCAGCGCTCCCTCGCGGAATGCGGCGTTCAAGCCGGCATTCAGCGCCAGTTCACGAGGCTCTTTTTGAGGCGCTAAATCCGCTGGCAACCGCAAATTTTCGATGGAGAGATCCCCGATTTCCACGTCCGGCAACCATGACGGTCTATCGCGCAAAAAATCGTAAGCCGTTTTTGCGAGTTCGTTTATATCTTTTAATTCAAATGGCTTTTCCGGCTCTTCCGGCTCCGGCGACGGCGGAAATTCCGGCAATCTCAATAAATCGACATTTTTAAGCCGGATCAGGGGAATATCGACCAGAGAGGGGAGTTTTTTCCAGTCGAGGACGAACGCGAATTCTTCGGCTTTTAGCCATAGCCCATGAATATCGTAAGCCTCGAGACCGGACTTAAAATTAAATGGCAAGGATCCGGACAGGGACACAATTTTATAGCCCGGTGTGGTTTCGC
>CAMWPE010000230.1 GCA_947176055.1 uncultured Desulfovibrio sp. | reverse complement strand
CCCTTATATCACAAACGCCGCAGGAAAAATTTTTAAAAATTTTTTGCCCGTCAAAAATTTTTAATCGGCGACGAGAATGACCGCGAAGGGATCAAAACGGACGGCGACCGCGTCTCCGGCCGCGAAGCGGCGCGATTCAAGCTTTTCGCCATGGTAGAGGGCGCAGAGCGTCGGCCCTTCGGGCAAAATAACGATAATTTCGCAGGCTTCCGCGTCCCTCTGGACGCGGCTTACGGTCCCGTAAAAAATATTGGCCCCGGCCGGAGCCTCGTCCGGCGGATAGACCCCTACCCAGGGCGCCTTGACCAGGGCGCGGACCCGCGAGCCCGGAGCCAGATCCAGCGCGGCGCGGCTTGTGCCTGTGATAACGGCCTCGATTTTGAGGCCCTGGGTCGTCGCGAGAAAGACGCGAACAATGATTCCCCGCTCCTCCAGACCGGTCGCGACGCAGGGAAAGACATTGCGGGCGCTGGTTTTTCCGCTCCCCTGGATCAGGCCTTTCAGCAGACGGGCGGCGCGATTCCTTTCCCTGTCGTCCGCGAGGGTTTCGCGGCCCATGAATATTTCGACGAGATCCGTTCCAATCCCGCGAAGCTCCATTTCCCGGCCGCGCAGACGGCGCATGGAGCGGGCGTTGATCAGGCCGTCGGGCAAGCCCAGCGCTTTTTCGCATTCCTTAAAAGATCGGCGCAGCCGGCCCGCGTCGCACAGGAAGGGCGTCTCGCTGATCGCCGGCTCCCGCCAGAGCGCCCAGGCCTCTTTCATTTTCGCCGCTACAGACAAAGGGAGGGGCGTGATTCGCGGAGCCTTGCCTTCGCGGACGAGCGCCAGACCCGCGTCCAGATCCAGATCGCCCGGCGCGAGCCGGAAAATCTCCGGCAATCTCAAGCCGCCGAAGCGGAGCAGGGAAAAAATGAACCAGGTTCGCAAGCGCGAATTTTTATGCGAAGGCGCGCCGGCGCTTTCGACCCTTTCCCAGAGCCAGTCGGCCGCGCGAGCCAGTTCGGCCGCGGGCAACGGTTTGCCGGGCAAAGCGGCCGCGGCTTCCTTATCCGCGAGGAGCGCGGCCAAAAGTTCCCGCTTTTCCTTTCCGTTCAGGGACGCGAGGAGCGGGAGGATTTTCCCCTCCGGCCGCGACGAGACGCCGGCCGGGAGATCCGGCTCCGCGGATTGGCCGTCGCGACTCACGCCGCATCCTTATAATACGGAAAGGCGGGAATGAAATTTCCCAGGCCGTCATGGCTCCCCAGGCCTCCAAAGCCGCCCGAGAATTCATCGCTCAAAGGAAAATGCCTCTCCGTTAATAATTTCGCGCCAAACTTGTTATAAAAGAAATAATGTCCGGGATGCTCCGCGGAGTCCGGCTTATCTTCGCCCGCTCCCGGAACAAGCGCCGATCTGTTTCTGGACAGATTTTAGTCGGTCTTTTTAAAAAACATTTTTTGCCGAAATAACATATTATATTAATTAGCTTATTTTTTTTATTTTAAACTTGTAAAAACGATCGCGCGGCCTTATTTTTATGCGCGCGACTGAATTTGACAACTTTTTATTAAAAATTTGACCGCCGCCTGCCTCCAGGACCTCGGATCGCGCGGTCTATCATAGCCTATAAGGACGCATCCTTGAACACAAATTTTTCCGCCTCGCGCGACGCGGCCGCCTGTCCGGACATGGAAACTTTCGTCAGACAGATCTGGTTGCCGGCGATCAAGGCCAGCCGTTACAGCTGGCGGGTCGACGAGCGCATCTCCCGGCAGTTTATCCTGCCGTATTTCGGCTCCATGAAATTGAGCGCCATTGACGAGGCGGAGATCGCCCGTTGGCTCGGAACTATAGAGGCCCGGGAGTTCGCCGCCTCCACCCGCGACAGGATTCTCCACGTTCTCAAGGATATTTTCAAGACCGCCGAAAATATGGGTTTGCTCGAACCCGGCCGCTCTCCCTTGCTGGGCGTAAATCTCCCGGGCGAAAGACAGCTGGATCCGGCGAAATTGAAGACTCTCCTCGACCGTTTGCTGGAATCGGACAAACCGGAGGCGCGCGCCATAGCTCTCCTGGCTTTGACGGGAGGCTCGAAAAACGAAATCCTCTCCGCTCGCTGGGACAACTATTTTCCCGAAAAGAAACTGCTCGTCGTGGAGTCCGCCGCGGGCAAAAAGCGCAGACTCTGGCTCGATGAGCGCGCGACGAAAATTCTGGAGGAGATGCGGGAGACCAAAACTTCTCCCTGGATTTTTCCGGGGCGCGGCCGCGACAAGCCTTTGTCCCAAATTTTCCCTTTCTGGAACAGGCTGCGCGGCGAATGCGGCCTCGAAGGCGCTCGCCTGCGCGATTTGCGCGCCGCCGGACTGCGCGGCGAGCCGGAGCCCGGCGACCGCCCGGAAGAATGCCGGCCGTCGCGTCCTGTCCCGCCCATGCCCATAGCCGTGATCGGCATGGGCCTGCGCTTCCCGGGCAATGTCGATAGCGCCGACAAGATGTGGGAAACGCTGGCCTCCGGCAAAAGCGCGATAACCAGCATCCCCGAAGATCGCTGGCCCGTCGCGGAGCTGACGCATCCCTCGCGGCCGGAACCAGGCAGAAGCGTCGCCTTCGCCGCCGGCGTGGTCGAAAACATCGATCAGTTTGATCCCTCTTTCTTTGGCATCTCCCCGCGGGAGGCGTCGTGGATGGATCCGCAACAAAGGCTTCTCCTGGAGGCGGCGCACGAGGCCATGGAGGACGCGGGCATTCCCCGCGAGAAGCTCGCGGGCGCGAAATGCGGCGTCTATATAGGAGTGTCCGGCATGGATTACGGCCAGCACGCGCTTGACGATCTGGCGTCCATGACCTCGCATACCATGACCGGCAACACCTTGAGCATAACAGCCAACAGGCTGTCCTATTTTTACGATCTGCGCGGTCCCTCCCTGGCCATCGATACGGCCTGCTCCTCCGCCCTGGCGGCGATCCATCACGCCTGTCAGGCCCTTCGCGACGGCGAAATTCCCATCGCCCTGGCCGGCGGCGTAAATTTGCTGATGCATCCCTATTCTTTTATCGGTTTCAGTCACGCTTCCATGCTCTCCGCCAAAGGGGTATGCCATCCCTTCGCGGCCGACGGCGACGGCTACGTCCGCGGAGAGGGGGGCGCCGTGTTTCTCCTGAAGCCGCTGGATCAGGCCGGACGCGACGGCGATCCCATCCGGGCAGTGATTCTGGCCAGCGGCGTAAATTCCGACGGCTCGCGCAAATCCGGCCTGACAATCCCATCGGCCGAAGCGCAGACGGAGCTGATGCGCGACACTCTCCGCAAAAGCGGTCTGACGCCGGACGAAATAGACTTCGTCGAGGCGCATGGCACAGGCACGCCGGTGGGCGATCCCATCGAGGCCGCTTCCATAGCCGCGGCTTATTGCAAAAAACGCGGCGCGCCCTTGCCCATAAGTTCCGGAAAGGCCAACTTCGGCCACCTCGAGCCGGCCTCCGGCATGGTGGGCTTAATCCGGGCGATTCTGACCATGGAAAAGGGGAAAATCCCGCCCGCGCCCTTCGCTTTCGAGCCCAATCCGGCCATCGATTTCGAGGGTATGAATCTGGTCTTTCCGGCCGCCGGTTACGAGTTTCCCGCCGGAAAAAAACTGAAAGGCGCGGTCAATTCTTTCGGATTCGGAGGCCTGAACGCCCATGTAATCCTCGCGGAGGGAGAAACGCCGGAGGCCGCCGCGCCGAAAGAGCCGGGCTTCCCG
>CAMWPE010000229.1 GCA_947176055.1 uncultured Desulfovibrio sp. | reverse complement strand
CCCTCGTCGTTAAGCTTCTGCGGAACGCCGGAGGCGAGAAGCCATTTTTCCACGGCGGCCGCGCAAGCGCGGGCTTCCCCCGCGTCCCCCGCGAATCCGGGCGCGATAGGGGCGAGAATTTTGGCCAGAACGCCGGCTCTGGCCGGATAAATTTTCTCTATCACGGCGGGCAGGATCATCGAGAGCCCCAGCCCATGCGCCAGCTCCGGTTTTACCGCGCTCAAGGGATGCTCCAGGGCGTGCGTTATGTGCAACAGGCCGTTATCGAAGCTCACCCCCGCGATAAGCGCCGCGTAGGCCAGGAAATAACGGGCGCGCAGATCGTCCGGACGGGCTATTGCCTTGGGCAACCAGCGCGCGACGATGGCGATACAGTTTTGCGCGAGCTCGATGGAGAGTGGATTGGCCGTAATAGCGGTGGCCGCCTCTATGGAATGATTTACGGCGTCGATAGAGACGTACCGAGTCTGGTTGGGCGGCAGGGACGCCATAAGGACGGGATCATCGATGGAATACAATGGATAAAGGCAGTCGAAAGCGATGGCGGGCTTATAATTATCGCCCGGAATCGTGGCCACAGCGAAACGGTTGACCTCGCTGCCAGTGCCATGAGTGAGATTGACGACCACTATGGGCGCGGCCTTTTCCGGCGAAAATTTGCCGGTATAGAGCTCGTCGGCGGTCTTTCCCGGATTGGCCAACAGGACGGCCGCGCTCTTGCCCGCGTCGATGGGGCTGCCTCCGCCGATGGCGATCACGGCCGACGCGCCCTCTTTCGCGCCCAGCGCCGCCGCTTCGTCCACGCTCGTCGTGGTGGGATTGGGCGTGACCTTATCGTACAGGACGATCTTCAGACCTTGCTTCGCGCAAGCGTCCTGGAGTCTGCTCCAGGCGCCGGTTTTTTTGTAAGCGCGCCCGCCGGTGACGCAAAGAACGGTTCCTATTCCGCGCTCCTTGAGCTTGCCCGCGCTGAAATCCAGTTTCCCGATAGCTCCCGCGCCAAGAAAAACGCTGGTCCTGACGCGAATTTCCTTGATTTCATTGATGTCGTAACTGTCTTCCCACATCGCGCGCCTCCTGTCAGATTTGTCGCCGTCGAAGACTTCGCCGACGGCGAAGATTGATTAAATCATATACGACAGCCGGGAATATTACAAGACGCGACGCCCAAAAAAGGACGCTAGCGGCGACCGTCGCGCTTGCCCTTGATTTATAACAGGCGGCGATTTATCATCCTCCGATAACTCTTTCGACCGGGTCGCGCCCGCTCTCGCGTATTTTCGCGTTCCCGATCCGCTCGCGGCGCTAATTTCCCCCGGTTTGTCAAGCCCGAGGTTGACGTGATAAGTCTGATAATTCCCGTATATAACGAGGCGCAAAGCTTGCCGTCGCTCTTCGCCGCCCTGGAGGAAGTTTCGCGGGAGTTGCCGCCCATGGAGGCCATCTTTATCGATGACGGCAGCTCCGACGATTCTTTCGATCTTTTGCGGGAACAGGCGCGAAAGGATCCCCGTTTCAAGGTGATTCAGTTCGCCGCCAACGCCGGCCAGACCGCCGCCATCCAGGCGGGCATTGATTACGCTTCCGGCGACGCGCTGGTTTTCATGGACAGCGACCTGCAAAACGACCCCGCCGACATTCCGAAGTTGCTCGCGAAACTTGACGAAGGCTACGACGTGGTTTCCGGCTGGCGCAAGGACAGAAAGGACAATCCCATAAAAAGAAATCTGCCAAGCAGAATCGCCAACAATATAATTTCCCGCGTTTCCGGCGTCCGTCTGCATGATTACGGTTGCACGCTTAAAGCTTACAAAAAAGACGTTATCAAACCAGTCAAACTCTACGGGGAGATGCACAGATTCATTCCCATTTACGCGTCCTGGCAGGGGGCGAGGGTGACGGAAATCCCCGTAAATCACCGGGCGCGCCAGTTCGGCAGCTCGAAATACGGCCTCGAAAGAATCTTTAAGGTAATTCTCGACATCCTGGTGGTCAAATTCCTCTCCAGATACGTTACGAAGCCCATTTACGTCTTCGGCGGCTTTGGACTGGCGGCCTTGTTCATAGCATTCCTTTCCCTGTTTTGGGCCCTGGGCCTGAAATTCTTTGGCGGCGTCAGTCTTATTCAGACTCCCCTGCCTCTCTTTAGCGGCGTTTGCTTCCTGCTTGGCTGCATGTGCGTCCTCATGGGCTTGCTCGCCGAAGTCGTCAGCAGGACGTATTTTGAATCCCAGGATAAAAGCAATTACTTTTTGCGAAATTTGATCAATATCAAGCCAAAAGATTAAAATGTGCGGAATTTGCGGATTTGCCGGAGACGGAACTCGCGAAAATATTGAGAAAATGACCGCGGCCATGATCCACAGGGGCCCCGACGACGGAAACGTCTTTATGGACGCCTCCGTCGCCCTGGGACATCGTCGTCTCAGCGTTATCGACCTGGCTTACGGAGCGCAACCCATGCGCGATCCCGCCAGCGGCGCCATTATCGTATATAACGGCGAAATTTATAATCATATGGAATTGCGCCGCGAAATGGAAAAAGCCGGACGCGTTTTCCGCACCGATCACAGCGACACGGAAACCGCGCTGTCCGCTTTTCTGGAATGGGGACCGGATTGTTTCGCCAAATTCAACGGCATGTTCGCCCTCGCCGTTTATACGCCCTCCGACACTTCCCTATGGCTCGCCCGCGACCGATTCGGAGAAAAGCCTCTTTTTTACTGCCGCAATAAAAACGGCTTCGCCTTCGCCAGCGAAATAGGCGCCCTAAAACAGTGGTCGGGTTTTGACTTCGCCTTTGACGAAGCCAATGTTCAAAGATTTTTCGCCTGGAATTATCTTCCCGGCGGAGCCACTGTCCGCAAAGACTGCCGCTCCCTGCCGCCGGGTTCCTGGCTCAAGCTGGATTTAAAAACCGGCGAATTAGTATCCCGCCGTTATTGGCGCTTTCGCCTCAAACCCGACGAATCCCTTACGGACGAGGCGGAGCTGGCCGAAGAATTGCGCCGGTTGCTCGTCCAGGCTGTGAAGAGGCGTCTGGTCAGCGACGTGCCGCTGGGCGTGTTCTTGTCCGGCGGGGTGGACTCGAGCGCCATCCTCGCGGCCTGCGCCCAGGCCGGGGAAGCGGAGAGAATCCGGACTTTCACCATAGGTTTTCGCGAAAAAAGCTTTGACGAATCGGAAAAAGCCCGCGCGGTCGCGGATTGGCTCCATGTCCGCAACGAAGTCGAATATCTTACCGAAGAGGAAATGAAAGAATCCGTCGGGACGATTCTTTCGCGCATGAGCGAGCCTTTCGGCGACGCCTCCCTGATTCCTACGGCCAAACTCTCCGCCTTCGCCAGACGATACGCGACCGTGGCCCTTTCGGGCGACGGCGGCGACGAGCTGTTCGGCGGCTATGATCCCCTCGCCGCCCTCGCGCCCGCCGCCCTCTACCGTAAAATCTGTCCGCCTGGCCTTCACGCCCTCGCCCGTCGCGCCCTGGCGTATCTGCCAGCTTCGGACAAAAATATGAGCCTGGATTTCAAATTAAAAAGATTCGCCAGGGGATTGAGCTATCCGGCGGATATGCAATTGCCCGTCTGGATGAGCGGACTGGAGCCGGACGAAATTCGCGAGTTTTTCGAGCGTCCGCTTTCCGCCGAAGAACTTTTCGCGCCGGCCGTCGAACTATACCGATCGGAGCCCGGAGTGACAGAGCTGGAACAGGCGTTAAGGTTTTTCACCGACATTTATCTTCCGGACGCCACC
>CAMWPE010000228.1 GCA_947176055.1 uncultured Desulfovibrio sp. | reverse complement strand
CGCGAAATCATGCCGACGGACGCGACATATTATCCGGAAATATATAATTTCAACTCGTTTGATCGCCTCCGCGACACTTTTAACGTCGCGATTTTTCAAGATAAAGAACTATCGCGAAAAATCGGACCAAATATCTTGCAATCCTCATAATATTATAGTAAAGCTATAAAGTTCTATAAAAGTTATTTTTAGACGCGACAACTGTCTTGTCGCGCGAAGGAGATTTTTAATGAAAAAACTCTGCGGACTCGCCCTGGCCGCGGCCATCATCTTTGGCGCGTCTTATTCCTCCGCCGCCGACGGACGGATGACCATGGCCACCGGAGGCACCTCCGGCGTTTACTTCCCCCTGGGCGGCGCCATAAGTCAGACCCTGGGCGACAAGTCCGACGGCAAATATTCCGTCACCGCTCAGGCCACCGGCGCTTCCGGCGAGAATATGCGCCTTGTTGGGAGCGGCGAAGTGGACGTGGCCATTGTGCAGAACGACGTGGCCGACGCCGCCTACAATGGCGCGGAGCCGTTTAAAGACAAGCAGGACAATGTCCGGGCCATCGGTCGTCTTTATCCCGAATATCTTCACGTGGTCGCCAGCAAGGATTCCGGCATAAAATCCCTGGCCGATTTCAAGGGCAAGAAAATTTCCGTAGGCGCCCGCGGCGCCGGCAACGAAGTCAATTGCCGCCAGATTTTCGATTTTTACGGTCTGGATTACAAAAATATCGAACCCATTTTCCTGCCTTACGGCGAAACCGCCGATCAGTTCAAAGATCGCAATATCGACGGCTTCGTATTCACCATCGGCACGCCGAATCCCGCCATTCAGGATATCACCACGACTCAAGAAGTGAACTTCATTCCTCTCGAAGGCCAGGAAGTTCAGGAAATAGTCGCCAAATATCCCTATCTCGTTCGGGACGCCATACCGGCCAACACCTACAAAGGTCAGGAAACAGACGTGCCCACCCTGTCCGTCCAGGCGATCCTGGTGGCCAACAAGGATATGCCGGATGACGTGGCTTACGAGCTGACCCGTCTCCTGTATGAGAACACCGGCGACATCGCGAAAGCTCATAACAAGGGCGCCGAAATCCATCTGGAAAACGCGGCCGACGGCGTGACCATTCCCTTCCATCCGGGCGCCGAAAGATACCTGCGCGAAAAAGGCATCCTTAAATAATCCCTTTCCCCGCTTCCTCCGGGCGGAGCCTCTCCGCCCGGTCCAATTTTTTCAGGGACAAGATCATGCTCAAATATAATGGCGCGATTGGCGTCATTTTGGCGGTTAATCTCCTTTTGTTTTACGCCGCGCTCGCTTTCGCCGAAGAATCCGTTATCCTGTCCGTATCGGTACCCGACGGCTCCGAAGTTCTCGAGCGTCCCATGAAACCCGGCGAAGGTTTCGCCATCCGCTATACCCATTCCGTGGCCCTAAGTCCCGTAACCGATTACTTCGTCATCGAAAACGGCGATATTTACATCGACGCCACCGTTTACGAGGATTTTGGCGCGGGATTGCCGCACGAGACTTTCGGCGACCAAAAAATGAAAACAGAGGACGGCCGCATCGTCCTGACAGGGCTCAAACGCAAGGTTTCCCCCCTGGATCTGCGCGTGGGCCGTATAGCCAATCATACGCTAATATTGGATGACGGCGAAATTCCCCTGAAAAAGCTGGCCAAACCCGGTCAGACTTTAACTTTCAAAATTATAAAAAAACAGGATTGAACGAACCCGGCCAGCCGGACCGGGAGAAAGGCCCGGCGTGAATCAAAATTTTACCAGACGGATTTAGCGATGAGTCACAAAGACAGAATGGACATTATCAAACAGGAGGGATCGGGAGGCTTCGCCCTCGAGGAAGACGCGAAGCTGGACTCCGCCGCCGCGGAGAAAATACAGGACACCCTTGACGTTTCCGAAATCGTCAAAAAATACGACAAGGAAGCGACCTTCCGCGTCTATCGCGGCTGGATGAAAACTTTTATCAGGATCCTCTGTATTCTCTTTTCCCTGTTTCACCTCTATACGGCGGCCGTCGGCCAATACCCGCCGCAAATCCAGCGATCCGTCCATCTGGCCTTTGTTCTCGCCCTCATCTATCTGCTCTATCCCGCGCGGGCTTCGGCGGACAAGCGCAGTCTCGCCTGGCACGACGTCATCCTCGCGATCGCGGGCGTTTCAGTATGCGGCTATATCATCTGGAACTACGATACCATAGTGCTGGAAGCGGGGCCCCCCTCGCAAATGGACTTTATCTTCGGTTGCGCCGCCATCCTGCTCGTGCTCGAGGCCACGCGCCGCATCGTGGGCCTGCCCATTGTGATAGTGGCCGTTGTCTTTCTCCTGTACGCCAAATTCGGCAACTATATCCCAGGCATGCTGGGCACGCCCGGATTTTCGCTCAAGCGCGTCGTGGGCCACATGTATCTGACGACGGAGGGCCTATTCGGCATGCCCCTCGGCGTGGCCGCTTCATTCGTATTTCTCTTTATTCTTTTCGGCGCCTTTTTGCATAGCACCGGCCTGGGCAAATTCTTTATCGATCTCGCTCTCGGCGCCGCGGGCAAATATGTCGGCGGTCCGGCGAAAGTCGCCGTGCTCGCCAGCGGCTTTTTTGGCACCATCTCTGGCTCGTCCGTGGCAAACACTGTTTCCACGGGCACGTTTACGATCCCGCTCATGAAGAGCGTGGGTTATCGAAGCTCCTTCGCCGGCGCCGTCGAGGCCGCATCCTCCACGGGCGGACAGATCATGCCCCCTATCATGGGCGCGGCCGCCTTTATCATGGCCCAGTTCCTGGGTGTGGGTTATATCGATATTGCAAAAGCCGCGCTGATTCCCGCCCTGCTCTATTATCTGGCCGTCGGCTTCATGGTTCACATGGAGGCAAAACGCCTGGGCCTCAAGGGCATTCCCAAATCGCGCCTGCCAAAACCCTGGCTCGTCCTGCGCCAGGGCGGCTACCTGCTCATCCCCATTTTCGTCCTCGTCTATCTCCTGCTCCAGGGCTATACGCCGTTAAAATCCGCCTATTATTGCATCCTGGCCACCGTCATTATCTCTCTTGTGGCCAACAACTGGAAAGCCTGGGCCAGCGCCGGTCCCAGCAATATGTCCGTCGCCTCCAGCCTCTGGGAAATCAATAAGATGTCCGGCAAGGATATCCTGCTGGCCATGGAAAACGGCGGTCGTCTCGCGCTGGGCGTGTCCGCGGCCTGCGCCTGCACGGGCTTTGTCATCGGCGTCGTCACCCTGACAGGCGTTGGATTAAAACTGGCCAACGCCATTCTGGCGTTATCCCAGGGCAGCTTTGCCTTCACACTCGTCCTGACCATGCTTTCGTCCATAGTCCTGGGCATGGGTCTGCCCACAACGGCGAAATACATCGTCCTAGCGACTATCGCGGCGCCCGCGATCCAGAACTTCGGCGTGCCGCAACTGGCCGCTCATCTCTTCATCATGTATTTCGGCATCCTGGCTGATCTCACTCCCCCGGTCGCCCTGGCCGCTTACGCGGCCGCCGGCATTGCCCGGGCCGAGCCCAACGCCACAGGCTTCATGGCGGTGAAACTGGCTCTCGCGGGTTTCCTCATACCATATATATTCTGCTATAACCCGGCCCTGCTCATGATCAACGCGACCAATCTGGAAATCGCCTTCATAGTGGGCACCGCGGTTATCGGCATAGCGGCGTTATCCTTCGCCAGCGTGGGCTACTGGATGCGCGATCTCTATATCTGGGAAAGATTAATTCTGGT
>CAMWPE010000227.1 GCA_947176055.1 uncultured Desulfovibrio sp. | reverse complement strand
CCAGTATCCCAAATTGTCCGGATATTTCGTCAAGCCCGGGAATTTCATTTAAAATTTCCCTGGTCAGCTCCGCTACGGCGGTCGCGTCGGCCGCGTCCTGACTGAAGTTGCCGGGCATGACGCAGTGCCAGCCGCCTGTCTGGTCGTCAAGTTCGGCCGCGCGCTTTATGGGCAACGATTCCTCCCGGCATCTATCCTCGATTCCCGTCCTGCTCCACGGCGTCAGCCTTATCTCGTAACTGGAATACTTGTCGGCTATATTCTCGCGGATAAAATCGTATTGATCGCGGGGCTGGACGAGAAAGACGATTTTGACGAATTTCTTGTCGCTCCGCAATTTTTGCAACCATTTTTCCGCTTCCGGCAGGAATCGCCCCGGATCTTTCAATTGCTCCGAGGAAATCCAGGCGAGCAACCCGCCCGAGCGGATTTTATCGTACATGCGACCAAGGTTTTTTATGGCTTCCTCCGCGGACGCTCCTTCGATGCGGCCGCAGGCTATGCTCAAGCCGGATTCGTTCTGGCCGGCGATTTTCTCCAAAGCTTCCGGAGTTTTATCGAGACCCAGCGCTTTGGAGCCCGTGACCCAGTAAAGAGCGCTCGTCTTGTCGGCCAGCATATTGTATTGCGTGGCGACAAAAATATCAGCTCCCTTGATTCGCAACTGATCGGGATCGTTGGGAGGCGTGTAGTCCTGCCCGGCTTTCTGGCTTAATTCGAGTAATATATTTTCCTCCCCGCCGAGAAGCTCTATAATATGGGGCGCCCGCAACCTGTACGCTCCCCCCAGGGAAATGACCAGTCCCAGCCCCTCCATCTCATGCAACAGTCCGCGAATTGTCTGCAGATTGCAATTTTTAAAGGCCGCCGGCCAATAGTCTTTTAATTCTTCCCATAAATCGTCGATAGCCGCGCCCTCGACGCCGTACAAGGCCATGGCGTAAGCGATAACGAAATAGCGCGGATCGAGATCCAAGGTCATCGTGAAGCATTCCTGAATTTTTTTCTTCAGGTTATGCGATTCGTACACCGCGAGCATCTCCGCCCTGGTAATATTGGCTAAAAGAGGCCGGTCAGGATTTTTCTGGAGGGCCGTGATCAGCTCGCTGCAAAACATCTGGATTAGCTTTGGCTGGTAACTGCAATAATTCAGGGCCATTAATGGCAGTTGGGGAGATTCGAACCCGAAACCCAGAATACTCATCCTGTCTTCCATAAGCTCCCGCGCCGCGTCCCGCTCCAGCGGTCCCACGCATACCGGATCGCCAAGATGATAAATGGGCGAGTTGGGAAAATGGCCGAATCTCTGCACGCTGTGCAAGCCTGTAAAAACCGCCTTGAACCTGCGTTCCGATGTTTGCATGAGATTGCGGAACACTTCTATTTCTTCAAAACTCCTGGCCTCGTCCTTTTCAAGGGCGTTGTCGCATTCGTCAAGCAACGCGACAAGTCTGCGGGCGTCGTCTTCATCGAGCCATTTCTGAACGTTCTGCTGGAAGGTATTGCGCGTGGTTTGCGGGGGGACGATCTTCCTGGAGACGCATTCCTTGATCAGCTTGTCAAGCAGGGAACTCTCGCTCTTACCCAGGATGACGGACACGACGACGGTGGTTACGTTGTCCTTGTAATCATTGTAAACTTGTTGCAACAAGGCGCTTTTGCCCAATTGCCTTCCGCCATAGATTATGCACGCGCCAGTGGGATTCATGACAGTTTCCCTTTCGGCGGCGCGGCCGACGAACATCTCCTTGGCGACGGCGCCGAAGGCGTCGGGAGTATAGGGATTGTATCGGGCGCCGGCCAGCGCGATTTCGAAGAAGGCCCGCGTCCTGTCTCCTTCGTCTCTCGCGACCAGGTAATTGAAAAGGTTGGAATCGACAATAAGTGGAAAGACGGGCCATTTTACGGAAGCTTTCAGGATCTGCTCGCGATCCCGCACGGAAAGCGGACAGAAACAGAACAGGGTCGCGGCCATGTTCTCGCGAATATTGCCCGAAGTCATGATCCGGTCGATATCGGCCGGACTCACCCTGCCCCAGCCGAACACGAGGACATGCCTCCCCCGAGACTGGCTCCCCCATAGCGGCATCGGACTATTAATAGTCATTTTATATTCCATTATATGCCAATAAAAGGGCGCCCCTCCCCTAAAGATCACCGCCGACTGCTCCGCGCGTTCCAGCTGGAAACCAAACCAGCGGATAAGTTTTGTAATTATTCTATTAAAGCCGGAGTCGAGACGCGAATTGCGCAGGGAGACAGCGTCGCGCCATTCGTTCGGCCCGTAAGCCGTCTCTGAAATTTGTCCGTTTTCCAGCTTTTCGTAAAAATCCCGCGCGGCCGATTCCTTTTTGCGCTCCGCGACAACCGGCGAAGGCGCCGGGCCTTTGCCGGAAGTCAGATAATCCTCCATCCTGGCCAGCGCGTCCAGCGCGGCGCTGTAAGCGCGGCTGTGCCGGACTTCCGCCAGAGTCCTGTCCACATATTCGCCAATATCCTCCCGCCCGGCTTCGGAGCGCAACTTTTCGAGGCGACGCTCGACTTCTTCCAGCATCGAGTCGTCCGAGTCTTCGAGCTCCCGCCGCAACAGTCGCAATTTTTCCGTCAGGTAAACGCTGTCCGTGTCGCCGTTGGCCCGGGCGCGCAAGCCATTCAGTTTGGCGTTGGCGTCGTTTTGCTTCTTGTCAATAATGGCGCCGCGGAAATAGCAGTCGCTGATGTACTCCTGAATCGCGTTAAATTCGGCCTCAAAAAATTCATTCCACCTTTCTTTGCTGATTTCGGCCAGCTCGTCGAAAGAAAAGGCGCCCGCCTGGCCCAGATCCGGAAGACTGGCGGCGATAATTTCCCGAGGAGGCTCCATGGACAGGAGTTCGGGCCAGCTTTCCGCCAGCTTGTTGAATTGCGCTATGTAGCCCCGCGCCAGCTGGATAGCCGCGTTCGCCGCGCGCGTTTCGTCCGCGCCGTATTTGTCTTCAAGCAACTCCGCGACCAGCGCCGCCGGAGAAAAGATATTTTCGCCCGCGGGAATGGCGCTGACCATGGTCATGGGCCAGAGGCTTAAAGAATCGTCGCTATGCCGGAGGTCTTCCGGCGCTTCCCTGCTCCGCAAGCGGGCGAGCTCGGTCGCGAGCCACGCTCCTTCGGGGACGGCGGCGATTTTGCCGGACAAATCCCCGTCGCAGATTTCCTTAAAGCTTTTCTCCTGGTACGAGCCAGAGACAACTTTTCTGACATCGGCGTAATAATCGAGCCATTCGCGCATGAGCCTTTCGCATTCGTCCATGTCCGAAAGAAGCTTTTGACGCGCTTTGGCTTTGATCTCTTTAGTGTAGGCGCGCGGCTGATTCCTTTCAATCATGCTGTCCCGGTTTTTAGGGTCGTTCAGGAAGCGTATTTTCTCTTCCAGATCGCGCGGTTTATTCCGGACGCACTCCATGAGAATTTTGCCCAGCTCGCCGGCCTCGCCGAAAAGATTGCGTCGGGCGAAAGTCGCCGGCTGGTATTTCGTTTTTCCGCTGACGGACTGACGCAGAAAATTCTCCGTTTCGTTTTTAAGCCTTTCGTATCTCGTCCGCCTCAATTGCTCCCAGGTCTGGCCGGTTAAAACCGACTCGTCCAGCGGGGTTCCGATCCGGGCGAAATCCTCCAGCTTTTCCAGCAACGGGCTTATGCCAAAAGAAGCCAGGGTCCGCGAAAGGGCGCTAAAAATTGTAGTCATGTCGCGGCTGGGCATGATGAGGGCTGGTCGCAACAGGGCCGT
>CAMWPE010000226.1 GCA_947176055.1 uncultured Desulfovibrio sp. | reverse complement strand
TCTGGTAATATAACCATATTTCAGGCGGGATCAATCTATAGCATATTTCGCTTGAAATTATCCCTTAACGGCGAAACAAGTTTGCCTCGGGATAATTTCGCGGACGGCTTCGCGTCGCAAAGCCGCCATAGCGCGGGCTATTTTCAATAGCGACGCGCTATAGAAAAATACAAGATCTTATACGGATTCGCAAGCGTCCATAGAACCCCCGGAAAGCGCGACGCTAAAACGCAAAAACCGGCGCCCATCGCTGGGACGCCGGTTTTTGGCGCGGGTATATATAAATTAGAATTGCATTTTGGCTATTTCTTTATAGGCTTCCAGGATTTTACCGCGAACGGCGCTTGTCAGTTTCATGGCCATGCTTGATTTCTGCATGGTGATCATCAGATCGTGCACGTTCTGGTTGCGACCGGAAGCGAAGTCCGTTATCGCCTGGGCTTTCGCCGTTTCCAGCTCGTTGACCTTGCTCAAGGAATTCTTAATGGTCGTTCCGAAGCTGTTGTCCGGCGTAACCGGCGTAAATTTCTGCTCGGGGTATCTGATAAAGTCGGCTTGGGCGCCGAAGTTTTCGGGTTTGTCCACCCGATCGCGGACGAGGGACTGATCAAGCGTCCGCGAAAACAATGTCTGCTTGCCTACGGGCTGGCCCTGACGAAGGGAGCTGTCGACCTTGTTGAAATGGGCCACCGCGTCCGAATAGGCCTTGAAACCAGTGGATTGAATATTCATTTTCCCGCTCCAAAAAAATTTGTATATATGTAAAAATTACGGTTTGCCGATTTCCAGCGCTTTATTGAACATGCCCTTGATGGCTTCAACCGTGGTGGCGTTCGCTTCGTAATTGCGCTGCGCGCTCATGAGATTCGCCATTTCTTCCACCACGTTGATATCGGGATAGGACACATAGCCTTCCGCGTTCGCGTCCGGATGTCCCGGCTCGTAAACCTGCTTCAAGGGCCTCTTATCCTGGGTAATGCCCAAAACTCTGACGCCTTTCAATTCCCGATCCAGCGCCGAGCGCATATGGACGGAAAAGGGATCGTCCACATCTGTCGAGGCCTGCACCACAGTGCGCCTGCGATAAGGACCGCCGGTGGGAGTGCGCGTCGTTTTCGCGTTAGCCAGGTTCATGGCTATGGTGTTTATTCTCGTGCGGTCGGAAGAAAGTCCCGACGCGCTTATATCCATCGCTGTCAAAAAGTCCATTTTAACCCTCCCTTACGCCTGTTTGCTGTCCTGAATAATGGAAGACAGGCCTTCGAAAGACTTGGACATAATCTGGGTCAGCGCCGTGTATTGCATCTGGTTCTTCGCGTGCTTGGCCATTTCCTTATCGGTATCGACCCTGTCCTCGCCGTGGATCATGCGCGGTTTGAACTGTTTGGACCATTCCGGTCCGAAATTGTCGGGATTGAAGGCCGCCGGCATATGTCCTTCGCGGGTGGTCGACATCCGGCCCATCATATCGAGGCCCAGAGCCTTCTGCAGTTCGCCCTCGAAAGCCAGTTCCCTGGGTTTGTAGTTCGGCGTTTCCCTATTGGCAAGGTTGCTGTGAATTATATTTTGCCTCTGCAACTGCATATCCATTACGCGGCCTACAAGACCTATCTGGCTATTAAACAGGGATTTCATTTTCTCCTCCCGCGAGGCTCCGTCATTCGCGGAGACCGTTCGTCAGAATATCTATTGTGTCGCACCTTTATTAGCAAGCACTGTGCCAAATAGTAATAGTAAATGATTTCAACACAATATATCGTAATTAACCAAAAAATAGAGCGATACGTCAACTCTTTGAAAGGTCGCGGGTGATTGGAGAAATAAAAAACCCTCCGGTTGCGGAGGGTTTGAGATTTAAAAGGATGAATCAGAAAAGTCTGGCCGCGCTTACGTCTCGATACGCGTATCGTTGGCTGGCGGAAAGACGGGATCCCCGTCTCGGAGACGCGGTCGTCGGGGAAGAGTTTACGGTTTAAGACCCATTTTCGTAACTGCCTGCATTCCGCCCATGGAATTGACAACGTCCTTGAAGCCCTGATTATTGAGCAATAATAGACCTTCGTAAGCGCGCAGGCCGGAATTGCAAACAAGGGCGACTGGCCGGTCTTTGGGAATTTCGGAGAGCCGGTCCATTACTTCCTCGAGGGGAATGGCATGCCATTCCGGGTATTCGGCCTCGATTTTCTTGCTGGCCTTTGGCGGACGCATATCGATGAAAAAGACATTGTTGTTTTTGCGATTACGCCAGAGTTCCATAAACTCGTCGCCGGTAATGGCGGCGAACCTGCCGGAAACGACATTGTCCGCCACATTGGCGACGGTGTTGACGGCGTCCATGGCGGACGCGAAGGGCGGCGCGTAGGCCACTTCCAGATTGGAGATATCGTTTATTGTGGGTTTCGCGTATTCCAGGACGCCGGCGACGGCGTCGATGCGCGCTTTTATGGCGTCGCCGTCCTTGCAGGCGCCCTGTAAACCAAGAACGCGACGGGAGGACTTATCGACAACAAGCTCCAGGGTCATCATTTCTTTTTCCGGATAGAAATGAGCGCGATCAAGCTGTTCGATGCACACGCCGATGGCGTCGAAACCGGCTTTCTTCGCTTGCGGCGCGGTCAGCCCCGTTCCGCAGAAGGACAGGGAGAAGAGTTTTAATGCCCAGGTTCCCACATAGCCGGGGAAGGTCTCATTGAGTCCGGCGAGATTGGAGCCGATGACGCGACCTTGCCTGTTCGCCATACTGCCAAGCGGGAGATATCCGTATTTGCCAGTGATGATATTTTTGATCGCGGCGCAATCGCCTCCCGCATAGATGTCGGGATCGGAAGTCCGCAAATATTCGTCGGTCTCGATACCGCCGAAAGGAGCGATTTTTAAACCGGCGTCGGCGGCGAGGGCGGCGTTGGGGATAAAACCGGCGGCGAAGAGAACCAGTTGCGCGGGAAATTCGCCTTTATCGGTAACTACTTTCGATACGCGCTCGCCGTCGCCTTCCAGACGGACAACTTTTTCGGAAGTATGGACTTTTACTTTGTGAGAACGGCAATCGTGTTCGGCGATTTTCGCCAGGGTGGGGGAGAGAACTCCGGGGAGGATTTGATCCATCATTTCGATTACCGTAACCTGAACGCCCCACATATCGGCCAGGGCGACCGCCCCTTCCAGACCGATAAAGCCGCCGCCAACTATGACGGCCTCGGTAATTTTGCCGCCTTCGCAAGCCTTGCGAATTTCTTCCGCGAATTCCAGGCGGGTTAGAGACAGGACGCCTTTCAGGGTAACGCCTGGAATTTCGGGAACGCGCGCCCGGGAGCCGGTGGCTATGACCAGTTTGTCATAGGGCATTTCTCTCTTTTCGCCGGAGAGCAGTTCTTCTACGAGAACCGTCTTCTTCGCGCGATCTATTTTCTGGGCGCGGGTACGCGTCAATACATTCACGCCTTTCATCTTGCGGAAAAATTCCGGATCGCGGATAGCGCCCGCGTTGGTGGAGCGGAGGCTGTCCATGTTCTGGACTTCGCCGGACACATAATAGGGCATTCCGCAACCGCCGTAGGAAATATAAGTGTTTTCATCGATCATCGTAATTTCGTCGTCGGGCGCGACTCTCTTGCAACGACTGGCCGCCTTGGGCCCAAGGGCCACGCCGCCGATAATAAGGATTTTTTCCGCCATGAAGCCTCCCTGATACTTTATGATTTAATAAGCTAGCGGGCGATTTAATTTGCCGGCAAGCCAAATCGCGATTCCGGGGACGGCGCTCCCGTCGGGAACGCCCTCAAGACCGCGACGCTGCTTTTAGCGCGAATTTTTACTTTTTTTAATCAACGTAG
>CAMWPE010000225.1 GCA_947176055.1 uncultured Desulfovibrio sp. | reverse complement strand
CCGCTAACCCCCGCGATTGCCGGGGGTTTTTATTTTTTAGACGTCCGCGCTAATGCCATCGCTGGATGACGAAAAGATGAAAAGCGCGAAAAATGACCTCCGTCCGGATTGGGCATACTTTGGCGCGATTTTTTCCGCAAAAAAAGGGTTACATCGCTGTAACCCCTTGAAATTTCTGGTATGGGAGAGAGAATCGATCTCTCAAGGGCCGAAGCCGGGGGATTTTAAGTCCTGTCAATAAACTTTATATTTCAATAACTTATCCAAATTCCGCACCAAAATCCTTGGTGCGGAATAAAAATTCCTCTCTATCTCCCCGCCTCTTTTCCTACCGCCTGTTGGCCGGATCATGCCAAAAGGTCTGGCCTGTCTCCTTGCGAATCCTGCTTCGCATTCTTCTTAAATATCCCGGGTTCAGACATTCGTACATCGGATTGACTATGAAATAATCCAGCGCGGCGCGGGTAAAGAAAAGGTTGTTGCCGGGCATGAGATTGAAAAAGACGCGAAAAGCGTTCGCGCCTACGTCTTCGCCGTCGCGGATCTTGTAATACAGATTCAGCATATCCTCGGCTGTGCTATACGTCGGGCCGCCCAGCGTCGAGGCGAGCGTTCCTCCCGTCCGCGACTGTTTGCCGAAAAGAAAGTCGCCGTAAATCCCTAACCCGCCGCCTTGAACGGCCGCGGCTAACCATGTCTTCAGATCGTCATAATCGCGCGGCGTCTTACCGGCCAATAGTTGCTTAATAGTCATAGACATATAGCCAAAGGCCGTCGTCATCAGAATAAGTCTGCCCAGATTGGACGATTCGCCTTGTCCGTTCTTGAAAAAAAGAGTTTTTAACGCGCCGAGTCCGGCGTCTTTCAAGCCGCCTCCGATGGTATCCGCGCCGCGACCAAAAAATTCCCGCTGAAAGGGACGTTGTAAAAAAGCCACTGGAAAACTTTTGAATTGCATGGCGAATCGCCATGCTTCGCCCGACCATGTTCCAGGCCGCTTGCCCTGTGTAATAGTTGCGTTCGTCCGCGCGTCCGGCTCAATGACCGCGTACTGTACGCGATCCCTGAACATCGTCCGCAAGCGGTCGGCTAGCTGCTCCCGGAAATTCTTTACCCGCAAGTCTGTAAGGTTGGTTCCCTTGCTCTGAAGGTACGATTTTATTTCAGCGTCGGTTATGGACGATACCGCGTCGGGGGTCAAATATTCCCGGTTATCGGCGAAAGTCGTCGCGCCCTTGCGCCACATATCCCATTGCCCTTCGTCAATCCCATAGAGCTTGAATAGCCGCTGTTCCTGGACTTTCAGATTCTTAAAGGCCGTGTTCCGGATAAAGGCGAAATCGTGCGCCATCATCAGGGTCGCCGCCTTTTTCCATGAGTCCGTCCATAAGGACAGGCCGTTGATCTTGAAATACAGATTCATCATCTTTGACATCGCGCCGGGGCCGTCCGCTCCGGAAAAGCGAGCCAGCAGGTCGCCTACCAACGAATCGCAAAAAACGCCGCAAGAGGACATAATCCGTCTTTGTTCCAGTGTCCCGCGTCCGGATATGGCATATGACAGGCCTCGCAAAAGCGAAGCGGAAAATCCCTTGCCCTGGAAAGCCATTTCGGTCGCGAATATGGGAACATCCGATAAAGCCGAAATTACGGCGCCGCCGAGCTTCGCCATGCTCTGGATAGCGCGGATATTGCGGGATACTTGCGCTCCCAGTCTATGGGCGGGAATGTTCGCCGTTCCGTCCAGATAATCGAAATTATCCCAGATTTTCTCAAGCTTATTTTTGAATCGTTCAGCGGCTCTTATATCCCCGCGATTATTTAGCGACGTTTGCAGGGATTTTATCATGTTCTCCAGATTGGCGCGAGGCGACGGGCCTAACACGCTCATCAGCGCGTATTTGTCGGCGGCTCGCATGAGGCCGCGAACTGCCGCGTCGCCCACGCTCCCCACTCCGTATTTGGCGTTATAGTCATACCAATTCGCGCCATCGATAAAATGCAAGACACGCTCCGCGCTGACTTGCGCCGCCGTGGAGCCAACTTTTCCCACGGAGGCAAGGGGATTCGCCGACTCGAGCTTTAAATGAATCCCCGTGCTTAAATTCCTGTAAATCTGTTCAAGCCACGCGTCGCGGTCCGCCAGCGTCACGCCGGGGTTGAGGTTGGGATCAAATTTTCCGTTCGCGGTCTTCGTCCAGTCCAGCTTGCCCTCGATATCCGCTTTCCACTGTTGGAATCCGGCCGCTCCGATTTTATCCATGTCATGGGATTGCCGGACGATATAGCCGGGTTCGGAGGCGATAAAGCCGCCGACGCGATTTTCGTCAATCCGCGCCTTTTCCTGCCATTTATGGATAATCTTCGCGAGATCCATAGCCTCGCGCGGGCCTTGATACGGAGTCGCTTTCGGATTGTTAATTGTCCACATGGCGCGGGCAATGTCTTTGTCCATGACGCCTTTGTTGAATATCCGGGTATGGACTTCGCCCAGCCGCGCAATATCAGTGAATAAGCCGCCGAGGTATTGTCCTTTGACCGCGTTCCGGATCTGGTCGACGGAAAGTCTCGCGCCATTCCGCAATTTGTTGCCGCCTACAAGATTGGCAAGCAATCCTTCGGCTTCGCGCCCTTGCCAATCGCCCAGCGCATTTTCAAGGATCGCCACCTTGCGCGTCATTTGCATATAGGTGTTGCGCTTTTTCAGCGCGAGCGCGATCTTGTCCCGGGTTGTCTGTTGTTGCGCCAGCTTTTGCGCGTAAGCCGATTGATTGGATACCTGCTGGGCCGCCTGTACCTGCTGGTAGAGCTGTTCGGCTTCGTTGAAAATGTCCGTTATTTCTTCGTCGCTAAATCCGCGATTGTAGTGTTTCCGCAAGTCGTCAAGGCATTTGCTCATTCTAGCCTCCGTTTACCCGACATTCGAGGGCCTGTTCCCGCAATTCCGACCAGTCGTCAAGGCGTTGTTCCGCTTTCTCAATTTCCGCTAATTCCTGTCTTTCTTCCGCGAGTTCCTTCCGCGCCAATTCCGGATCATCCCGTTCCAGTCGCGCCGCCGCTTCTTCGCCCTGCGCCCTCGCGTCTTCGGCGAGTTCGGTCGCGAGCTTTTCGTCGCCGGATTTTTCAGCCTGAATCGCTTTTTCGTCTTCCGGCGCGAGGCGTTCCCCGACGCTCGCCGGATCCGCGAACTCCTCTTCGGGACGCCGCAAATACTGCTCGCCCAGCGCGTACCTGAATTGCCGGTCGGCCACGTCATAGGGTACGTAAAACATGGCATCGAAGATTTGGCGCATTTCCGGACTAATTTCGCCGCCGATCCTGTCATAGCTCTTGTAAATATCCATGAGCCAGCGTCTGAACGCCTCGAATACGCCCTGAAGGCCGGGCATTGGCGCCTTGCCCTCCGCCAGATAGCGGAGTCCCATATTGGCGAATTCTTCTTCCATCGCGACCGTCCACGCCTCGCCGTCGCGTCCTCCCATCTGCTCCTGAAGCCGCCGCCATTGCTCTTTCGCCCGCGCGGATCCCTTCGCCGAATTGGCGGTCGCCTCCAGTTCCCGCCGGAAAATATGGAATAATTCATGCGGGGCCGAGGCAAGATTCGCGGACTTGAAAAAGGTAACCGCCGCGCGGGTCGTCTGATCGTTAAATTCTATCTGGGCGCGAATGACCGGTTCTTCCCGCAATTCCGGCGGTTGCAAGGCGTCCGGATTAGTCATATCGACCTGATCCTGAATACCGGGCTTGTCCGCGTCAGGCGTCGCCTGTTTGCCTTCGGTGTCTTTGCCTCTCGCGTATTTTCCGGGGTGCCCCGCCACTTCCGGTTTCGGCGTTGGTTGTGGTCGCGACGCGGGCGGATCCTACCATAGTTTGGGCAGCGTCGGGT
>CAMWPE010000224.1 GCA_947176055.1 uncultured Desulfovibrio sp. | reverse complement strand
GACATTGAGGTCGCGCCCGCGCTCTTGCGCTGTCCTTTTTGTCAGACCAGATTTACCGGCGCGAGCCGCGAGGCCCTGTTCGCTCCGTGTCCGGCCTGCGGCGAAGCCTTTGGCCACATTGTCGAGGCCGGACGCGAGTTAATCCTCGCCCGCATCGAGGCCGTCAATTCCGCCGCCCCCCGCGATCTTTAAACTTTTTCGCGCCCTTGTTTCCGGGGCGCGTCAAGCCTCATGCCAGCCCAGGAAAAGTTTATAGGCGGGATTGGCCGTTTCGTCCTTGCGGGGATAGCCCATCTTTTCCACCCGCTCCAGAAATTCGCCAAAAGCCGCGCTTTTTTCTTCCGGCACATCGAATCCCATCAATACCCGTCCGTAATCGGCGCCATGATACCGGTACTGGAACAGGGTGATATTAAATTCCACCCGCATTGCGTCCATGAAATTGAGCAGTGCGCCCGGGCGTTCCGGAAAGGAAAAACGCAACAGACGCTCGTTTTCGATAGTCGGCGAATTGCCGCCGACCATATGCCGCAAATGCAATTTGGCGAATTCGTTGTCGCTCAAATCGACCACTTCAAGGCCATGCTCGCGCAGTTCCGCGATCAATTCGGCGGCGTCGCGCTTGCCTTTGACTTTGACGCCGGCGAGCACCCGCGCTCTGACCGGATCCGAAAACCTGGTGCATAATTCGGTTATATTGCGCTTGCCCACCACGGAGCAAAGTTTGCGGAAACTGCCCGCCTTTTCGGGTATGGTAATAGCCAGGAGCGCCTCCCTTTCGGCGCCAAGTTCGGATCGATCCACCACATGGGCGAGGCGGTCAAAATTCATATTGGCGCCGCTGACAATGGCGACGAGAGTTTCGTCCTTTGCCCTGGTCTGGCCAGCCCAGGCGATCAATCCGGCCAGGGACAAGGCGCCCGCCGGCTCGGCCACCACCCGCGTCGCTTCGAATATGTCCTTTATCGCGCCGCAAATGGCGTCCGTGTCGACGGTAACGATGTCGTCGAGCAGATCGCGGCAGAGCGCGAATGTCTCCTCGCCCACCTGCTTGACCGCCACGCCGTCGGCGAAAAGACCAACGTCGGTAAGCGTAACCGGATAACCCGCCTTGATCGATTGGGCCATGGCGTCGGAATCCTTTGGCTCCACGCCGATGATTTTTATATCGGGACGCAGATTCTTGACATAGGCGGCTACGCCCGCGGCCAGCCCCCCGCCCCCGATCTGGACAAAAATAGCGTCTATCTTCCCCGGATGCTGACGCAGGATCTCCATGCCCACAGTTCCCTGCCCCGCGATCACGTCCGGATCCTCGAAAGGCGGGATGAAAACGGCTCCGGTCTGCCGGATCAATTCCTGGGTGTGGGCGAAGGCGTCGCTGAAAGACTCGCCATAAAGGACAACCTGTCCGCCGAGCCGGCGAACCGCGCTTATCTTGATCGCGGGGGTCGTAACCGGCATGACAATGGTCGCGTCGCAACCCAGTTTGCGCGCCGCCAAAGCGACTCCCTGGGCGTGGTTTCCGGCCGAAGCGGCTATTACGCCTCTAGCCAGTTCCTCTTTTGTAAGCTGGGCCATCTTGTTATAGGCGCCGCGGATCTTGAAAGAAAAAACCGGCTGAAGATCCTCGCGCTTGAGCAAAACGCGGTTGCCCAGGCGTCTGGACAGGGAGGACGCTTCCTCCAGCGGCGTTTCCGTCGCCGCGTCGTAGACCTTGCTCAGGAGAATGCGTTTCAGATACGAATCGTGCACAAACCAAAACCTCCGTGCGCCCTAAGACTTTCCTCCGTCCTGACAAGCGAAGAGTCAAATCCCGCGCGTCGAAATGATCGCGCCTTTTATTTTATAATATACGCGGCCAGAATCGCGCCGTAATAGACGATGTGAAAATCGCGGTTAATACCCGGCGCGCTGGAATCTATGTCCGCCGGATGATAGACATTCCGGATCTCCGCCGGAATAGCTTGCGGATCCTGCTGTTTGCGATAAATTACCTGGCATTCCAATGTCAGGGGGAATTGCCTGATCGCCGGAACAGAAACTTTCTCCCCCCGCTCCAGAGTAATCCCCAAAACGGAGATCTTGTCCATGTCGCGCCCGGACTTTGTTCCGGCTACGCCAAGTATTTTCCTGTCAAAATTGCCCATAGGGACATTAACGGTAAATTCCGGATTCAAATCCAGCAATTCGCGGGTGTAACGGCCAGTTCTGACAAGAGTCGCGAATATGGGAAGATTCCAGTCGATGCCCATGAACCCCCAGCCGATAGTCATCGTGTTTACCCTGTTTCCGGCGCCGGAAGTCAGGAGGACTCCGGAGCGCAACGAAGTCAGGATATGGGCGGCGTAGTCAAAGGGATTTATCGATTCTTTCATATTTTTCTCCTAAAAGATCTCCCGACGGACGGCCGCGCGGAGCCAAAAGCTCCGGACAAATCGGCTGGCAACCGATTGCTCCTGGCCATCGCGGCTTATTAATATTTGACGGGGGCGACGTTTCAAGAGCGCGTCAGCGGGCGCCGAATCCCGGTATACGATATTTATCCTCCAGCCAGCGCAAAAATCCGCTGGCCAGGGAGACCATGGCCAGATAATAAAGCCCGACGACCAGAAACACCTCGGTAAACCTGAAAGTGTCCGAAGCCACGACCTTGCCTTCGCCCATCAGCTCCATGCAGGTAACCAGGTAGGCCAGGGAGCTGTATTTGATCAGGTAGATAATCTCGTTGCCGCAACCGGGAAGCGCCCTGCGGGCGGCCTGCGGCACAATTATCCAGAATATTGTCTGGAAATGAGTAAAGCCCAGGGACTGCGCGGCCAGAATCTGGCCTTTGCGAATGGAGAGGAGGGCTCCGCGGATATATTCGGACTGATAGGCCGCCGTGCAAAGGATAAAGGCGGTCAGCGCGGCTCCGTAAGGATCGAGATAAATTCCGATTTTTGGCAGGGCGTAATAAATGAGCATGAGCTGGATAGCGAGCGGGACGCCGCGCAGGAGCGCGGTATAGGCGTCGCCCAGCCGTCGCGTCAATTTCGAACCGAAAGCGCGGGCGCAACCCAGGGCCACTCCGCAGGCAAAACCCAGTATCGACGCCGGAATTATCAGTTCCAGGGAGACGATAAGCCCCTTATTAAGCGCCGGCAAAAGAGTATTGAAAAGAAAGCTGTACTCGATCATCAGGAAGCCGATTCCAGGATACGGGAGCAGAAATCGCGAGTGCGCGACTGGCAATCGGGCGCCAGCAACTCCCCGGGCGAGCCCCTCTCTATGATCTTTCCGCGCTCCATAAAAAGAATCTCGTTGGCCAGGGCGCGCGCGAAATCCATCTGGTGCGTGGCCATGATCATCGTCATGCCGCCCGCGGCCAGATCCTTGATGACGCTTAAAACCTCGCCCACCAGTTCCGGATCCAGCGCCGACGTGGGCTCGTCCAACAGTATGGCCTTGGGATCCATGGCCAAGGCGCGGGCTATGGCCACCCTCTGTTTCTGGCCGCCTGATAGCTGGGCCGGATAGAGCAGGGCTCGTCGCGCCAGACCCACTCGCGCCAGCTCCTCAAGAGCCCGCTCCTTCGCTTCGGCTTTTTTCATGCCCCGCACTTTCCGCAAGGCTACGCTTACGTTTTCTTCCGCGGTCAGATGGTCAAACAGATTGAAATCCTGAAAGATCATCCCCACTTGCGCCCGGAATGCGCAGAGCGCTTTTTTATCGGTGATATTTAGCGGCTTTTCCTCCAGCCATATCCGGCCCTTGTCCGGCATGATTAGACAATCGAGACATTGCAACAGCGTGCTTTTGCCGGCTCCGGAGGGTCCGATGAGCGCCATCAGCTCCCCTTTCCGGACGGAGAGGGAACAATCCTCGAGAATGGTTTTGCCGCTTACCTGTTTGGCGA
>CAMWPE010000223.1 GCA_947176055.1 uncultured Desulfovibrio sp. | reverse complement strand
CTCGAAGATCTCGATGTCGACGTGGCCGCCCAGATTCTCGCGCAAATGGATCCGGACGACGCCGCCGACGTTCTGGACGATATAGACGCGGCGCACCGCGACGAGCTTCTGGAGAAATTAACAAAGGAAGACTCGGAGGAACTGCGCAACCTGCTTCATTTCGATCCGGATTCGGCCGCCGGCGTAATGAACAGCGAGTTGATCCTTTTGGAGGAACATCTGACCGTCGACGAGGCCATAGCCCATATCCGGAGCGAAATGGAGGAAAAGGAGAGCCCTTATTACGGCTATGTGGTCGATGACAAGGAATTTCTCATCGGCGTCCTCTCCCTGCGCGATCTCATGCTGGCGCGTCCCGGAACAATCGTAGGCGATCTGGTCTCGGGACAGAATGTGGTCAGCGTCACCTGGGATACGGAAAAGGGCGAAGTAGCCAATCTCCTCTCCCATTATAATTATCTGGCCATGCCCGTAGTGGATTACGAAGGCCACATTATGGGCGTAGTTACCTACGACGATATAATGGATATCATCCATGAGGAAGCCAGCGCCGACATGCTCGGCATGGTGGGAGCGGATCCGGAGGAAACCTGCGACACGCCGTGGGCCGAAAGCGTGCGCAAGCGTCTGCCGTGGCTGGTTGTCAATCTCCTCAATTCAGCCCTGTCCGCTTCCGTTGTTTATATGTTCGAAGGCACTATAGCGCAAATGGCCGTGCTAGCCGTGCTTATGCCCATGGTCGCGAACCAGGCCGGGAACACAGGCCAGCAGGCGCTCGCGGTCATGATCCGCCAGATGTCCCGGGACAGGTTCGAGCCCAGGAAAGCGTGGACCGCCGTCATGCGCGAAGGCAAGATAGGAGTCGCTACCGGCGTCTGCATGGCGCTTATTTCATTTTTGGGAGCCTGGGTTTTTACGGGCAACTATCTTATCGGCGTTGTCATGGGGGGAGCCATCCTTTGCGACATGATTCTGGGCGCCGTAGCCGGCGGCTCCATTCCCCTTGTCTTCCGCGCCCTTGGCCGCGATCCGGCGCAGGCATCGAGCATTTTCCTCACGACTATCACCGACGGCGCGGGTTTTTTTATCTTCCTCGGCCTGGCCAGCTGGTTTTTGTTCTAGCGATTCGTAAACTACGCGCCAGGTTTCCGCGCCCGCGATTCCTCCCGCCGCTCGAATGTCCGGGGACGCCCGATTAAGCGATTTCCGTCGCGAGCCCGTCTTCCAGCGCCGCGATTAAGCTTTCGGTTTCCTCGCATGAGCGCTCTATCGCGTCGCGGATAGAATCGGCCAGCGCGTCCAGCTCCAAATCCCAGTCGTCGTTATCGATCGAGGGGCCGGGACGGGACTTTGTTTCGATCTCCAGAGCGGCCGGAGACATCGCAGAAGGAATGCCCCGCTCCGCGAGAAGCGCGCGGCCCCGTTCGAATACGCCGCGATAACGCGAGTATAATCCGCGAGCTTCGTCCCGGAGATCCATAAGACGCGAAGCCCTCTGATTCCTGCAAAATGGCGTCAGTTTTCCGCTTACGAAAACGGCGGCTTTTTCCAGAGGGTTGTCCCAGGGCAATTCGATGGGCGTCGTTGCCAGCTCCGCGCTCTCCATCATTTCCTGATTGCAGGAGGCGTAAATTTCTTGCGCCTTGAAAAAATACGTGTTTAACTCGCGGATTGTTTCGTCGCGTCCCAATTTCTCAGGAGTTTTGAGAGCCGGAGAAAATTTTGACTCCCTTATTTTCCAGTCAACGAAAGTCGCCGCGGCCAAAGCTGTCGCGCCCGTAAGCGCTCCGGCCATGAAAACAATCGCGCTCATATTAATCTCTCCTTTCCGCGTTTTGTCCGGCTTCCGAAAATCTGACGACAAGCCAGGACGCGAAGCCCAGCGCCGCGATCCCAGCGACCGCCCCAAAGACAAATGAAGCTAATTCTCCCATCGCGATCCTCCTTATAGCAAATTTCGCTTGAAATTATCCCATAACGGCGAGGCGGGGTCATCGAGCGCTAATCTCGCGGTCTCGACGCGTCGCAAAGCCGTCATAGCGCGAGTAATTATCAATAGTCAGCGCTATTTTTGAGATTGAAGCATCCGCTCCGGTTATATAGCGCCGTTAATTTCCGTCTTGCGGAATTAATAAAAATTATTAAAAATTTTTCTTTTCCGGTTCCCCGCTGGAATAGAGGTTTTTAGGGCGTCGGTCTTGACAAAAATAATGAAAGATGTTTTGTTGACTCTACGCGCCGCGTTCCGGCAATAAGGGTTGTTGGATGAAACGCGGAGATTACAGGTTTTTTTAAGAGGTTGTTTCATGTCTAAATCCATCTATGTCGGAAACCTGCCCTGGTCGGCGACGGAAGAAGAAGTGCGGGAACTTTTCTCGCCTTATGGCAACGTGATTAATGTAAAGCTGGTCAGTGACAGGGACACCGGTCGCGCGCGCGGCTTCGGTTTTGTTGAAATGGACGACCCCGAGGCGGACAAGGCCATCGAAGCCTTGAATGACACCATGTTTGGCGGTCGCACCCTGCGTGTCAACGAAGCCAAGCCCAGAACCCCCAGGACGCAGCGTTTCTAATTCTTAAAGCGTTAAATTTTATTTTTTAAGACGATCCCTCGGGATCGTTTTTGTTTTAAACGCGCAGCAGACTGTGATCGCGGCCGCGCGACTCGCCGCGGTTAAAAAATTTTGTCTTGCTCCGGATAGTCTATGCGTTTAAAGTGAAATTTCCGCCGGATCGCCTTTGTCCCAATCCCACTGGATCGGCCTCCCCGGCGACCATTGACGCGTTGGAAACAGTTTCCGACGCCGGAAAAAATTTTAAGGCCATCATCTCAACAGGAGATTTCATGACCCGCCTGTTCGCGGCGCTGGTAGGCGCCCTGTTTTTTTTCGCTTCTGGCTTAATTGTTCGCGCCGCTCCGGCTATCCAGCCTGCCAGTCTTGTCGAAGCCGCCTCGGCCATTGTTTTCGATCTGGATCATGACGTGATCCTCTTCGAGCAGAATCCGGATCAGCGTATTCCGCCCGCGTCGCTTACCAAGGTCATGTCGATGTTTCTGGCGATGGATTATATTCGCGACGGTCATCTGAAAGAGGACGACTCCGTTGTCGTAAGCCGGGCGGCGGCGACCGCGGGGGGATCCGTGATGGGTTTGCGGCAAGGCGATTCCGTGCCCTTGAAAAAATTGCTCATGGGCATGGCCGTGGCCTCCGGCAACGACGCCAGTTACGCCGTAGCCGAAGCGGTCGGAGGATCCGCCGCGAATTTCGTCAAGATGATGAATGCCCGGGCCGAGGATCTGGGCATGGAAAACACCCGTTTTAAAAATCCCCACGGTCTTCCCGCCGACGGCCAATACACATCCGCCCGCGATATGCTCACTCTTGCCAGGGCCTATTTGCGAGCCTATCCCGACGCGCTCGAGATGCATAACACCAAAGTCATTGAACACGCGGGTTATCGAGCATGGAACAAAAATCCCTTGCTGGATCAATATCCCGGCGCGGATGGCCTGAAATCAGGCTGGATCAGGGCGTCCGGGTACAATCTCATTTTTACGGCCGAACGGAATGGCCGCAGGCTTCTGGCTGTCATTCTTGGGGCGCCGGACACATTCGCCAGGGGCGCGGAAGCGTGCCGGTTGCTGGACGCCGGTTTTCTGGTATGCCAGAACGAGGCCGTCTCTATAGCCCAGGCTCTGGATTCCATTCCTTACGACGAAAGGAGAATTGATCCCTTGAAAACTGGCAGGGAAGCCGGATTGCTAAAAAAACGTCGTTCCGCGCTCTCCCTCGCGAGCGCCGTCCCCGCGGCGGCGAAGGCGCCGGTCCGGAGCGCGAGCAAAGGCAAACTCGTCGCCAAAAAGGGGAACAAGGGCAAACTCGCGGCCAAAGCTGGAC
>CAMWPE010000222.1 GCA_947176055.1 uncultured Desulfovibrio sp. | reverse complement strand
GCGCCCCCGCATCCCCCGCGGGAGTTTACGATCTGGAAACTGGAGAAAAGACGGTATATAATATAGAGCAAGAAGAAAACGACGAGGATGACGCGCGCGAAGAGCATTTCGCGATCAGAACCCGGTCGATGGCGGATGTTTTGGCTTCGCAGGGAGATTTTGACGGAGCGATAGATATATATCGCGAGCTTGCGGCGACCGCTTCGCCGGATGAAAAGGAAGAATTGCAAGGCAGGATTGTCTCGTTGGAAGAGCGCAAAAAAAATGAATCCGCCAGCCAGGACGCGCCAGTAAGCAAGGAAAAATTGATAAATATTCTCGAAGCTCTGGCTCAAAGGGTGGAGGAAAGGGTAAATAATCCGGCGGATCTTTAGGTCGCGAACGAGGTTTCTAGTATTCGCGCGCCGCGACCGTTGGCGCGTCGTTATTTTTTGCCATTAGCGGAAAGCAAAATACGGGCGGAATATATCAGGCCGCGGCGCGAAACGGCCTTCGCGCCCTTGACATCCTCCGCTGATAATCGCGGTTTAGCGATAATGGGGCGCGTCCGGTCCAGGATTGATTTGTCTCGCCGCCGCGAGGGCTTGAATTCGCGTATGACTCGACAACGAGCGCGCTATGAAACGGCGCGGCGGTCAACGGATAAATTCAAGCGGAACATTCTAATATTGAACAAGCGGATTTACGACACATTGACAGCAGGCGAAGCGGAAATCGCGCTCGCCGCGAAAGGATAGACGGTGTGACCGCGTCAATAAAAAAAATATTCGCGCTTTTTATACTCGCCGGCAGTCTCGTAGGTTGCGGAGCTTATCAACCTACGAAAAATGTCTGGAAGACCACAAAAGGCTTATGGAACGATTACGTTAGTCCTCCCGCTTCGGTCGATTACGACGACAAAGGGGAATTGCCCGAAGAAGCCAAAAATCTCTCCCAAGCCATGCTCGGCATCGATACGCGACTGACCAAGCTTGAAAGGACCATGCAGAACGCGGACAAGCCGCCGACGCAGGAGTGGATGGACAGATTGTTCGAAAATTTTCCCTGGCTCAACGGGTTCGCGGGGATAAAGAACGACGGAACGATACTTGGCAGATACCCCGAAGAGTCCTTGAAAGAACTGGATTTTATTCCCCTCCTATACGAGGACAAGAAGCAAAACAGCAGAGCCCTGCGGACAGACGTTCAACCTACTCCGCTGGGACCGGAGATTCTCTTAGCCACTCCGCTTTACGACGGCCCGGATTTTCTGGGAGTAGTCGTCGCGTATTTTGACATCCGCAACCTCGTCTCTTTTTCCGCCAATCCGCGGGATATGGTAGTCTTATGTCCCACCGCCCTGCTCTGGCCCGGAAAGTATGATTTCGCGGCCACGCCCATGGCCGGATTAGATTGGAATAAAATTGTCAAAGACAGCTCGTCAGGCGTTTGTTCCAACGAGCATGGCTCTTTCTTTTACGTAGTCCGTTATCTCGGCAACTTGCCATTGATCTTCGCCTCGGTTAAAAACGGCGACTTTCCCGCGGGCGACGGATCCATAGAGCAGGGCTACGCTTTCTTTCCCCGCGAGCGGGAAAAACTTCCTGTGCCTCCGGTCGCGGAACGCCGGGCCATTAATCTTCGCGGAACCGAAGATTTTAATATGAAGCCGGAAGAGGAAGAAATCCCGGAGCCAACGGAAATCGCGGAAAACAAGCCTGATCCCAACGAAATTCAGGCGGGAAGCAACGAGAGCGCGCTTCTGAAAGGCGGAAGCGTAAATCAACGCCGGCTTGAAGAGAGAAATCTCGAGGGCGAAAATGTTCGCGTAGAAAGAGTAAGCCGTCCCGCCGGTCCCACAAGAAGCGAAATGCTGGATCGGCAAATCGAGTTAATCAGGCGACAGGACGAGCTTTTGGAAGAGCCGGAAGCGATAGAAACTCCGGAGCCTGTGTCCCGTCCGAGTCCGTTTGGGCCAAGGAATCTGGAGAGCGAAGGATCCGGATCGTCCGGAGCCAGCGAGGACAATATTGAAACTCCGCGAACTCCGGTTTTGCCCGGAGGCCGTCCCAGTCCTTTTGGTCCGGCCAGAAACGAAAACGTTCCTTCCGGCTCGACCGGCGATCAATCGGCGGGAACGAGCGAAGAAGCGATCGATAGACAGGAGAGGGTTTCCTCGGAGACCGCCGGAGGATCTCAAGTCGCGCCCGACCCGGCGCAATCTCCCTCCTTACAGGAATCTAAAGCCGATAATCCTTTCGGTTCCGGTCTGCTAAAAAACCGCGAGGGCGCCGCGCCTCTTAAAGAGGAAACCAGATAGGATTCGCTTCCGGAGGTTTTATACGCGACGCGCGGAAGTATTTGTCCCATTTGTTGAATTTTCCCGCGACGCTTTTTTAATATTCTATATAGCGTCAAGACAGGATATTAATATTTTATTCGCGATAAGCTTCGCGAGGCTTAGCGCTCAAACAACGCAACCGGCGCCAGAATACTCCAGGCGCGACAGGAGTCCAGAATGGCCGATATTACCGTAACCGAACATCTGTTATTGCACCAAAAAAAGACGCCGCAAGCGACGGGACAATTCACTGGCTTACTTTACGACCTAATCCTGTCGGGAAAGTCAATATCGCAACGTATCAATAAAGCCGGTTTGCTGGATATTCTGGGCGGCACGGGCGAAGTAAACGTGCAAGGCGAAGACGTGCAAAAAATGGACTCCATCGCCAATCGCATCATGATCTATCGCATGGAGCGCAGCGGAGCTTTATGCGCCATGAGCTCCGAAGAAGAAGCCGATCTTATCCGCGTCGGTCCGGAATTTCCGAGAGGCGATTATATTTTGATATTTGACCCCCTGGACGGATCGTCGAATATCGATATAGACATAAACGTGGGCACCATTTTTTCCATTTTGCGACGGCCGGCGGGAGAGACCGGCGAGGTGCGTCTTGAGGACGTGTTGCAACCGGGCTATCAACAAGTGGGCGCCGGTTATATACTTTACGGACCATCGACAATGCTCGTTTTGAGCACAGGCGACGGAGTGCACGGTTTTACGCTGGATCCTGGCGTTGGGGAATTCCTGCTTTCTCATCCCAATATGAAAATTCCCGAAAAGGGCTCCATTTATTCCATTAATGACGGTTATTATCGTTATTGGGACGACGCGACAAAAGACGTGGTCGACTGGTTCAGAACCACCGAAAGCAAGGATGGCAAGCCCTACACGGCCCGTTATGTAGGAGCTTTGGTAGCGGATTTCCATCGCACGCTGCTGCGCGGAGGCATTTATATGTATCCGGCTGAAAAAAGAAAGCCGGATGGCAAGTTGCGCTTGATGTGCGAGGCCAATCCGTTGGCGTACCTCGCGGAGCAAGCCGGCGGCAAAGCGTCGGACGGCAGGGGACGCATTCTTGACAAAATTCCGACAAAACTTCACGCCCGGACGCCTCTTTTCATAGGCTCGAAAGAGGATGTGGAAAAAGTCGAGGAGATATACGCGCGGCACGAAGCTAAAAAATAATGCTTTGTCTGGGCATAGAAACCTCCTGCGACGAAACCGCCGTCGCTCTGGTTGAGGACGGCACCCTGGTTCATTCGCTCACGGCGACGCAAGCGGAGATTCACGCTATTTTTGGCGGCGTGGTGCCAGAACTCGCATCCCGGGAACATTATCGTTATATAGGTCCGCTTTTCGATAAATTATTGTTCGACGCGGGCAAACGCGCCGATGAAATCGATATTATAGCGGTCGCCAGAGGTCCGGGGTTGCTTGGCAGTCTACTGGTGGGAGTCGCGTTCGCCAAAGGTTTGGCCTTGTCTCTGGAAGTTCCTCTGATAGGCGTAAATCATCTTCGCGCGCATTTGCTCGCGACTGGTTTAACAACCCAACCCGTTTACCCCTCTCTTGGAGT
>CAMWPE010000221.1 GCA_947176055.1 uncultured Desulfovibrio sp. | reverse complement strand
ACAAAGTCCCCCGCGCAGGCTCGCTCCCAGGGCTCCGCGCGTCATGGAGCCTTTATAGGCGGAAAATGAAGCGTCCGTAAGAAGACGACAGGAAAAACGGACGGAAAGATAGTTCATAACATTATGCCGCCAGTTAAGCGAATATTCCAAAAAATGCCGGATCCTCGCGGAGTCTAAGAGGAAGGGATACGATTCGTATCCATTCGTTGCGATTCGGGCTTTTTTATTATAGCGTATACGCGTCGCGCGAGGCAAATTACATTTTCAGGGGAAGCGGTTGAACACAAGGCGAAAGCGCTATGGCTTTTAAATTTTTTGGCTGGGGACGCTGGGGCGACGCCGTCGTGTCCCGCTATAAATTCGCTCGACAGGACGCGTCCGGCCTTGTCTCGCGGATTCTGGAGTCGGACACGACTTGCGGCCACTTTCCCGATCCGATCGCCTCCGAAGCGTATTTTAATGAGAATGTCCGGCGCTGGAGCGCCTCTTTCGCTTTATCCGATCCCGTCTGCCGCATTCATTTCGCGAATCCGGGCGAAAATTTCGCCTCCGGAGCCCTTGCTAATTTTTTGAAAAATAGAATCAGGCAGCCCAGAATTACGGATGTTGTCATAGCCTATTTGCCGCCTTTTGGCTCCAATTCGGCCGGCGTCGGCCGCTTCCTCGCGAACGCGCTGGGTTCTCCTTCATTCGCCGATTTGTTTCTATGCCTGGATAGCTCCGCGCCGATATTCAACGAGGGAGACGAATGGAGCGCGGTCAATTACGCGGTTGGGCTGGGACGGCTTTTTATCGCCCTGGAACGTTCGGGCTGCATACTTCCCCTGTTGCGCGGCATGAAATCGCGAATCATTGCCTCGGCTTTCGCTGATAATCGGGAATTGAATTCGTCCTGCTCCCTCGAAGCGCTCTGGCGATCAATCTCCATTAAGCCCCGCCCGGGCTATATTCTCAACGAGAAAATAAAAAAAGCGCTTTTTTTATCTGTTTCCGAAAGCGGGCAATTTAATATCGAAAATATCATCCGGCGAAATATGGACTCGGATAAATATCTCTTCCTGCCCTTCGAGCCCAGGTATGAATGGAAAAAGACGATTATGCCCTCGCCGGAGGAAAGAGGAAAAGAAACAAATTTCACCGGAGTTTTTCGCGCCGATATGACTCCTCCTCTCGCGGAAAAATATCTCTACGAATATTATGACGCTTATTGGCCGGAAGAAACGGATTCCGAAACTCCGGCCCCGGAAATTATGGAGTGGATGGCGCGCAACCGGTTGCCATTACCGGAAAAAATCTCTCAAAACCTGAATTTATTAAAACGCGCCCTGATATTCGCGCGGGACAACGCTTGAAAGGAGCGGCGCGGGAGTATTAGATTATAATATTCCCTTATCTATGAAGGAGATAAAATGAAAACGGCGGTCTGCGGATTGGGAAAATGCGGCTCGCGCATGGTTCTGGATTTAAGCGCCCTTATCTACGGAGGAAAATATTCATGCCAGTTGCGCTCTGTTAAGGAGAATCTTCTGGAAAAGGGCTGGTTTAAAGTCCTGCTTGATAAATTTAAAAATAAACCGCGCCTTTTCGCGAGGGATCTCGCCGACGACGAGGTGCCTCCCATGCATCTGGGCGATTCGGATGATCAAAACGAAGTCCTGAATATGTGCAATATGGAGAGCGGCGACGAAAAAGACGAGGAGCGCCGCAAAAGGCTAAAGGAAGGAATGATTATTTTTAATAATTATCATGACGCCTGCGGCCAGTACCATATCATCGGCGAAGAGGTCATGCGCAACCTCTTCAAGACAGATTCGGGATTGCGCGACCGGATTATTAACAAATATATTAATCTAAATAACAAGGATAATATTTCCGCCTATTTCATTCTTTTCAGCGCCGGCGGAGGAACAGGTTGCGGAACGTCGACCATCCTTGCCGAAGAGATCGCCGCCCGCGTCAAGGAACAACATCACAATATGTTGATTGCCGGAGTTACCGCATTCCCCGGAGACAAGGAGGCGGTGAACTACAAAATTTCCGCCGGTCGCTTCCTCACAAAATTCCTCTCTTCCACCCGTTCGACAAGTTTCGACACTGTGTTCACCGTCAGCAATTCGATTATGGAATCCATCGAAGCCGATCAGACCGAAGCGCAAACCGAAGCCAATATGTTTGTCGCCCATCTTATTTTTTCCATTATTAATTCTTCGTCGAAATACAACCGCAGCACGGTCAATCCGGACGGTCCGGAGTTGCGCAAAAATATTCATGGACTCGCTTATTTCTGTTTCGCGCAACAGGCGCCGGATAAGACGGACGAGAGCGATTTGATTGGCGTGGATTTATTGAGGAAGGCGCTCGCTCCCGTTTCATCGGCGCGTTTTTTTGACGCCTCCAATCCGGAGCTAATCTCCTTCGAGGGCGCGAGCATCAATTTCACCGACGGCGATTCTTTCACCCGCGATAATTGGGACGCTATGCTGAAAAAAATTGAGCAATATCGCGATTTCGTTCGCGACGCGGAATCGGATTCTCCGGATGTCAAGGGCGACGCGCAAGCTCTCGAGGCCAAATTGGGAGAACTGTTCGATAATCCAAAAAAACAATTGCCTCTGGCTACCCGTTCCTGCAAGAATGTCGTCATACTTCGCGGAATTCCAGACGGCAAAAAAAGCTCGAACTGGGAACAGACTTGTCTTACGACGCTGGTCGAAGCGGTGTTTCCCAAAGCGCGAGTCCATTATTACGCCACTTACCACCGTATGAAGGAACACACGCTCACCCTGCTTCCCTCCGATTATTTGAGCGGGGAAATAGTGGATTTACTGGTCGCTTATCTGACCAATGTCTGGGAAAAGGAAGCGGATCCGGATGACGTAGTGGATATGTTGCTAGCCGTAAACGACGCTGTAAGCGAAAACGATATATCCGAAATATTCGGCGAAAATGAGATATTTGAGCGTTATTTTCCTGATTTTCCCGATATTCGCGAAAAGACTTCGGGACGGTTTAAATTAAACGACGATATATGGGATGAAAGGTATATAAAAGCGCCCCAGGTGGCGGACATGATGAATAATGTGCATGAAATTGTCGCGAACACGGGAAGAGTGAAAAAGGAGAGAAAGAGAAGGCGGGAACTGGATATCTAGCGCGTCGCGTTTATAGTATACGGGATGTATAAATAAATTTTTTCATTTAACAGACGGTAAGGACGACTGGAATTTGCTCCGGTCGTCCTTACTTATTGAGCGAGATGAGCGATATTTTTTATGGGATTTCGCGCCTTTGGCCGCATAGGGCATGAGGAAATGAGCGCGAAGCGAATAGTCGATTACGCGTCGCGGCCCATTTGCCGGGCTATGGCAAGCGCCTTGTCATTATTAATCGCGCCCTGTTCATGGACGCCGGTCGCGAAAAGACGGCCGCGATCTTTCCAGCCTTTCAGACCGAGGATCTGCCTATACGATTCCGCGGCTCCCGCGAATGAACGCGGAAAAAGACTTTCGCCGCACATTAAAAGCACCGCCTCGCGAATCTTCAAATCTCTTAATCTGTTTTTGCTCGAATATGGATACATCCGGTCAATTGCGCATTTCAGATGGCCGCTAAAATTATACCAATAGAGCGGACTGACCAATACCAACATATCGGCTTGCTCCAGAACAGGCCAAAGCCCGGAGAAACTATCGTCTATTACGCATGGCTGGCCGGTTATCCAGCATCCGTCGCAATGCATGCAACTAGACATCCGGTTTTTCGCGCTTTCGAAAACATTGACTTCGTGACCGGCCTCTTTTGCGCCTTTGACAAAAGCCTTCGCCAAAGCTTCCGAATTGCCTCCCTCTCTGGCTCCGCCTGTCAGGACAAGAATATTTTTCCGCTCGCCGTCGCCCTTTGT
>CAMWPE010000220.1 GCA_947176055.1 uncultured Desulfovibrio sp. | reverse complement strand
CGATTTTGATAACCTGCGCGGCGTCGGCGGCGGGCGCGAAAAGAATGGCCATGCCGCACATGAGAGCCGCGATCGCGATTAATGCCAACGCTTTTTTCATAAGAAATCCTCCTTTGATTTCCCGCGAAAAGACGCGAACCCCGCTCGCCGGCGGGGAATGAAAAAATTTTTCTATTTAGCTTATCTTAACGAAGCGACAGTTTAAAATCTATCCCTTTAAGGAATTTTTAAAAAAATTTTTGCCCCGGATTCGCGAACCCGCGTTTTTGATTCCGCGACGTCGGGCTCGACGGATTTATCGTCGTTCCCCGCCGGATTTCTCCGGAGCGCAGTTGTCGTACTCCTCTTCCAGAGTTTCGATTAGCTCCTTTACGGAAACTATCCTGTCCACCCTGTGCGCGTTTTCGCCGCAAAAGGCGAATCCGCCTTTGAGATTGCCGTTTTTCGCGCTTATCAGGGCGCGCGCTATGCAATACGGCGTTTTTTCCCTCTCGCAGGTGCTCACGCAGTGGAAAACGCACTTGAATGGCTTTGTCAGACCTTTGCGCGACTGCTCGATAAACTCGTTGTTGAGGGCGCGCCCCGGCATCCCCACGGGACTGGAAATGATTGTGACGTCCTCCAGTCTGGCGTCCACATAGGCCTGCTTAAACCGGATATTGGCGTCGCATTCATGCGTCGCGACAAAGCGCGTCCCCATTTGGACGCCGGCCGCGCCCATATCCAGAAATTTGCGGATATCGCAACCCGTATAAATTCCGCCCGCAGCTATGACCGGGATGCTTTTGCCGCTTTTGTCCTCGAATGGTTTAACCGCTTCCAGAACTTCGGGAACGAGTTTTTCGAGCGCGAACTCGGGCCGGGGAAGATCCCCGGGTTTGAAGCCCAGATGGCCGCCGGCCTTCGGCCCTTCCACCACGAACGCGTCCGGCAAATAGCCGAAGCGGGAAAGCCATTTTTTCGCGAGGATCGTGGCGGCCCGGCCCGAAGAGACGATCGGAACCAGCTTTGTCTTGAACTCTTCTTTTTTCTCCTCGCATAAATCCAGCAATTGTCTGGGCATATCGAGGGGAAGACCCGCGCCGGAAAAGATCAAATCAACCTTGCTCTCGATGGCCGCGCGGACCATCTGGGAAAAAGTGGTCAGGGCGACCATGATGTTGACGCCGATTATGCCTCTGGTCAGCGATCTCGCTTTTTTTATTTCGTTGACCAGCCCGCGGACATTGGCTTCGATGGGATTCGTCGCCGCGTCCGGCTCGCTCATGCCGATCATCGCGCCGGCGATTACGCCAATCGCCCCCTGGTTGGCTACGGCGGAAGCCAGGCCCGCCAAGGAGATCCCAACTCCCATGCCTCCCTGGACAATGGGGACGCGCGCGATCAGATCGCCGATTCTTAATTCTGGAAAAGCCATACTATCCTCCGCCGCGCGGCGATAAATATTCCTTATAGCAAATTTCGCTTCGCTCTATACATTTAACGGCCAGACAACTTTCATTGAGGAGCGTTTTCGCGGATGCGGCTCGCGTCAAGGCCGTCGCGACCGCGCGGATAATTTCATTATCCGTTCGCTTTAATTTAAGCCGGAGAAGCGCGGCCATTCTGTCAGGGAGCGGAACCGGCGTCGCGGGCATCGACAATTTTTACGCCAAATTCGGACACGTTTTCCGGCGGATCGTAAAAAAGAATCATGAATGGGACTTCGCCGCCGGGAGGCACATTGGTATTGTTCGCGAGGATTTCCATTTTATTGTTCAGGAAAGACTCCATTTCCTTTTCGCTCAAAACCTGAAGCTGGAAAAGGGATAACTGGGAGCCGGCCAGTTGGCGCTTGGCTTCGATGGGCTTGCGCTCATTGTCGTATATCGCGCCTTCCAGTTCGATGAATTCCTTGGGTTCGGGAAATTCGTTGACTACTTTGCCTTCGATTACGAATATCTTGCCAATCTTGTCATTCAATAAATTATATTGCCGGACATTGCGCATTGTGAGCAACTCTACCTTTTTGGCCGTTTCCTCCTGAAGGGGCGGGGGCGGCGAAGTCCGGAGGAAATAATACCAGCCCGCGCCGCCGGCGGCCGCCAGAAGAAGCAGGCAACACGCGACGAGCGTCCATTTCAGAGCCCCGCTCTTTTTCCTCGCGGGCATGGACAACGGTTGCTCCTCCGGCTTGTCGCCCGGGAGTTGAAAAACGTTTTTGCAGACCGCGCAACGCAGTTTGGCGCCGGGCTTGGCCAGTTTGTCTGGGAGGTTAAACTTGCTGGCGCATTGGGGACAGCTTATCCGCATAGACTAACTCCGGAAGCGCGGCGCGTATTGGCGCGATCCCGCCTCATAGGCTTTTATCCGTAAATTCCAGTTCGCAAATGTCCGGCAGGGACCGGTATTTTTCCGCGTAATCGAGGCCGTAGCCCACCAGGAATCCGGAGGGAACGACAAAACCGCCGAAATCGACCCGCACTTCCTCTATTCTCCGCTCCTTTTTGTCCACCAGCGCCGCCAGGGAAAGGGAAGCGGGAGCGCGAACGGACAACTGATCGAGCAAAAAGCGCATTGAGCGTCCGGAATCGACGATATCTTCGATTACCAGCACATTCTTGTTCCGGATATCGATTTCGATATCCTTATTAAACCGCACATGACCTGAACTTACGGCGCTCTTCCCATAGCTGGCGAGGCGGACGAAATCGACCTCCAGATCCGGTCTGTCCAGGGCGCGGACCAGATCCCCGAAGAACATGAACGCCCCTTTCAGGACGCAGATCGCGACCAGGGGCTGATCCTTGTAAACGCGGTTTATCTCCGAGGCTATCGCGCTCACCCTTTCGCCGATTTGCCGACCGGTGAAAACTATCTTGAGACGCGGCGTGTCCGGCATGCGAGTCTCCGTTGCTATTTATGCGTTAGAAGGTCGCGGACTATCGTTTCCAGCAGGCCGGCCTCGGCCATTCCGGGTTCGGAAATTTCCATCTTGCCGTTGGGAGCGTAAAAGACATTATGCGGCACGCTGCTTATTCCGAAGTTGTCCGTTATCGATTTGTCCGCCATATAGACGGGATAATTTACTCCGGCTTCCTTAATAAAAGAGGAAACAGGCGACTGATCGTCGTCGACGGACAGGCCGATCACGGTCAATTCTTTTTCGGGAACGGCGTTCCGCACTTTGACCAGTTCAGGCAACTCCACGCGGCATGGCGGGCACCAGGTGGCGAAGAAGTTGAGCAGAATGGTTTTGCCCTTGTTTTTTTCGAGAATATCCGTCAGCTGGGCGTTGTCCAGATAGGGAATATCTTCCGCGCTCGCGAAAACGGGGGAAAAAGCCATTAAAAGGAGGATAAGCAAAAGTTTCTTCATTTTATTTTCCTTTGGCTAAAACGTTAAATTCCCGCGAATTTCTTCGCGATCCGGACGCCGCTTACGGCGTCTTCGCAATAGGCGTCGGCTCCGATGGAATCGGCGAATTCCCGGGTGACCGCGGCGCCGCCCACCAGCACGGGAATGCCCAGGCCGCGCTCTTTCACGAGGCGGATTGTGTCTTCCATCCTGGTCATGGTCGTCGTCATCAGCGCGGACAGACCTATGATTCTGGCTTCGTTTTTTTCGGCCGCTTCGACAATCTTGGCGGCCGGAGCGTCTTTTCCCAGATCGATGACGTCGAAGCCGTGATTACCGAGCAAAAGGCCGACTATATTTTTGCCGATATCGTGAATATCGCCCTCTACTGTGGCGAGCACGACGACGGGCCTTTTCTCCGGACCCCGCGCCGCTTCCATGAGCGGCTTCAAACGGCCGAAAGCTTTTTGCATGGTTTCGGCGGAGCGAATGAGCTGGGGCAGGAAATACTCCTTTTTCTCGTAGCGCGCGCCCACCTCCGTCATCGCGGGGATAAGCGAATCGTTGACAATATTAAAAGG
>CAMWPE010000219.1 GCA_947176055.1 uncultured Desulfovibrio sp. | reverse complement strand
CGCCAAGGGCTGATTCTCCCGGGCCGGAGATAACCGCGTCGCCGCACTCGTTCCGGAGGAGTTCTAGCCCGTTGTCGCCATGGGCCATAAAACCGCCGATTACGGTGCGACAACCGGCTCCCTTGGCGATTTTCGCGGCGAACAAGGTAGCCTGAACCTGATTGAAAGTGCATGAAAAGGCAGCGATTTTATAAAGTTTCCAAAAAGCGGCTTTTCGCGACGAGTCGCAAAAAGATTTGATTTCCCGTCTCAATTTTTCTATTTCGCGGGGTGAAAATTCCATGCTCCGTCGCAATTCTTCCGAGACTAATTCGTCGACGGAATCCGAGGCTCCTTCCTTGAAAAGGCATTCGCCCAACACGGGATGGAGGTTGTTGGCCGCCCGCCAATACAGATCTCCGCCAAGATCGCGGGCAAGCGCGGGACCTCCCTCAAAAATATCGGCTTCAAAGCCGTCGGCGGCCAGCGCCCGTTTTAATATAGCCAGTTGCAAAGATGGCGCGTCATGACGTTGCCAGGGCATCGATACCAGCAAAATCCCGCGTTTTTCCAATCTCATGACGCTTGATTTCCGTCTTGTCCGGTCGCCGCGGCCGGCGAGTTAACCGGATATCTCAAGGATAGTTTTTAACAAAATCTTGTCCTTAATCCACATCCGGGCAGTTTCAGGACGGGCCAAATAATCGAAGCCGCTTTGGTCTTTCGCGCCGGGACAACGGCAACCGCCCTGGCAGAGAGCGCCGACAGGACATATGTGGCAAAGGGCTGGCAAACCGCGATAATCTTCCCTGGCCGCGCGAAGCGCGCGGGAGCGCAAGGTTCCGGGAGGAGCGAGCGGAGAGCGTCTGGAATAACATCGCATCGCTTCGCCCCGGGGATTAATCGCGACGCTGGCGTTCGGACCGCACCCGCCTCTTCCCTCCAGAAGCGCCGTCGCGTCCGCGGGATTGTCCAGAACGCAAAAGGGAACAGAAAGGAGGAGACGCAGATCCGCCCAACGGGGCCGGGATCTGGCTTTGGCGATTTTTCCCAATAATATTCTTGTCTCTTCGACACTGACCGGTCGAAGGTCGCGGGGCGAAGGCTCGGCCCTTAAGGGAACCCAGCGAATAAAGGACATATCATCGAGCAATTCGATAAATGCCTCAAAATCGCGGATCGCCTCCGGGCGCATGGGAGTCAGGAATTCGGTCTGGCAACCTCGCGCGGCCGCGATCGCCGCGATCTCGATTTTGCGTTCGAAAAGTTCCGCTACCCCTCCGCATTGTCGCAGACTTTGTTCGTTCGCGGCGGGAAGAGACACTTTTAAACAGTCGATATAACCCAGGAGCGAGGGCAACGCTGGCCAAAGCGCGTTCGTGTTTACCGTGACGTAAAAGTTTTTCTCTTTCGCGGCGGCCAGAAAACGCTCGAATTCGGGATGAATCGTAGGCTCTCCGCCAGTAAAACGAAGCGCTCCGATATTTTCTTTTTCGAGATCGCGGAGCAGGCGGTCAAACGTCTCGAATGGTATGAAGGAATTTTCCCGGCGCCCGCCAAAATCCTGATGACAAAAATCGCAACGAAGATTGCAGGCGTGAGTGATTTCGATCTTGCATTCAAAAAATTCGGGATTTTTGCCCGTCGCAAGCAAAAAACTTTCCAGATTTTCCGTCCTGGCGGCTACGGCGGAGGCCAGTTCTTCGCCAAGATCGGTGGAAAAATAGCCTGGTCGCGGACCCGACTCCCAGGCGAGCCTTAATCTGTCGGCGTCGCGAAGGAATTTGGCCGTAGGCGTTTTGCCCTTGCCTGGCGCCGGATGTTCGCGAATGGCGTCGACAATTTCCTCGACTGTCTCCGCCGAAAACGGCAAATATCGCCCCGCGTAGTGTTTTAAAAATATTTCGGCGAGACGCCCGGCGTCTTCCGCGTGCGCGGCGTCTTCGCCGTCGCTAGTCCGGCAAGAATCATGCAGGCAGGCCGCGAGCATCGCGGGCAAGGGCGAGCGACGCGCGTCCAGAGCCAGGATCGCGGCCCGTATGGCCGTCCGTCGCGCGTGCTCGATTCCGTGCGCTCCGGCTTTATTTAAAATATATGGAGAACAAAGAGGCAACAAACGCCTGTCAAGGATCCTGCGCCAAACGTCGAAAGGCGTTCCCGCCAACATATCGCGAGGTAAACCGTCGCCGCAGGCGAAATAAAAAAGCAGGGTTGTCTTCAAAGGCGCGAGGGCGAGAATGGCCTCGATGGGCATTTCCAGCCATTTTTCCAGGCTATCGTCGGACGCTTCCGCCAGACGGGCTAGATCCGGATCAAGACGCCTCGATCCTTTCGTGGCCGCGTAAACGTTATAGGCGGCCAACGCGTCTCCGCCGGACGCGAATCTTTTTTCCGCGAGCGCGACCGCGGAGCCGTCCAGCTCGAGTTCGTAACCGTCCAATCCTCCGCGAAATTCCGCGTTCTCCGCTTCGGTCTCGTACAGCGATATAGGTCTGGAAAGTTTCCCCTTTCCGCCGGGAGGCGCCAAAATGTAATTGACCGGATAATCTCCGGCCAGATCGTCCGCGCCATGAATCCAGGCGTCGTCCATTTTCAAGCCGAAGCAAACCGCCGCGGCGGGCGAAGGCGTCAAAAAAAGGGGCGAGCCGCGCAAAATTTTCAAACCGTCCGCGGGAGAACCGTGGTAAAGCGTCGCGGGCGCGACCTTGCGGCGATTCTCGCGAAAAGGACAAAGTCCCGGCGCGCTCGCGCGGAGCCTCGAGTTTATTATCCCTTCGACGCGCTCGTTAAAAAATTCGCTGTCCTCAGGCAAAATTCCCGCCAGACGGCTAATTAACCGCAACGGCGTATATTCCGGGGAGAAGGCTATATAAATTTTTTCCGGGACCGGCAAGCTCGCGCCCGACCAGGGGATGAGCGCGACTCGCTCGCGAACGCGCGCGGGCAGATGATTGAGCGTTCGAGCGGCGTAATCCGGATCGAGCCACGGCGGTAAGACCCAGCGAACGCGATCGACAATGCCTTCGCGCAAGGCGAAAAAAAGGAAATTGCCGGAATTTACATAATCCTCGCGAACTCCGGGCCGGATATCTTCTATTCTTTCCGAACCTGGTCCTCCAAGATCGCCGTGAGCGTCGAAATGCCAGCACTCCAGGCCCCGGATTCCCTCTCTTTCCCACGCTTCGAAAGAATCGGCGTGCTCAATCCAAAATTCGACTGGCGTTGTTTTATAAGGTTCAAAAAAAGCTTCGGGATCGAGCCAGATTCGCTTGTCGCGGCGTTCCGAAAGCGGATTTTCGCAATCCAGAAAAAAATCCATGTCAATATCGAAAATACGCATCGCCGCGCTATCCATAAAAGACTATTATCTCATCAGGGTATAAACTCGGCTTCGATGACGCGATAGGAGCCCGGTTGTCAGGCCGGCCTCTGGTCCGCGCGGATCCAGAACCCGCGAAGGCTGTTCGCGCGACCGTCTTTTCCTCCGTCTTGACGGAGTCATTGCCGGTTGCCCGCGGATGCCAGGAAACGCGGCCTTCTTTCACGCCGACGGCGCGGGAAAGAAAATCCTTCGCGAAACCGTATAAGACCTCCAGGCCCGTTTCCAGTAAGACGCTTCCGTAAAGACGCCCCAGGGCCAGACTCTCCTCGCAACGCGCGGAACAGGGAAAATAGTCCGGCAAAAGCGATAAATACGGCGAAAACAACCTGCCAAACCTGTTCATTTCCCAGGGGAGGGACGCTCCGTTTTCAACGCCGTCAAAATACGCGTCGAGCCACGAGCAGTCGCCCGCTTGTATCCTGTCGCGATACGCCTCCGCGCAACATGACGGGTAGCCGTAAAGATGGGCTGTCTCGGCGGGATCGCAACCGTCGAGTTCCAGTCCTATAGCTTGTTCGATATACCTCCGCTCCCCGATAAAGACCGCCCCCTCCCGCTCCTCCGAAGGATAACCGGATTCTATTCTGGAGAAACGATCCGCCGGTCCGGACGCGAATCTGTGTCTTATAAACATCACCGAGCCCCCCAGACAAGGCATGAGATCGTA
>CAMWPE010000218.1 GCA_947176055.1 uncultured Desulfovibrio sp. | reverse complement strand
TCCCAAGATACTGGGCGAAGACGGAACTTACGCCGCTGAAACGCAGGATTTCGCCGACAAGATTATCGATTTTAGCTCTTTCGTCCATGATGTTCTGGGTATGAACCCCGACGACTTTAAAAAGACTGACGAAAAAGTCGCCTATCACGCTTCATGCCATCTCTGCCGCGGACTCAAAGTCAAGGACGCGCCCCGCGAGCTTATTCGAGGCGCGGCGGAATACGCTCCCAGCGCGGAAGAAGAAGTATGTTGCGGTTTTGGCGGCACATATTCCATGAAATTCCCCGAAATTTCGGGCGAACTCATGAAGAATAAAATTAAAAACCTTACCGACACCGGCGCGACGCGAGTCGTTGTCGATTGCCCAGGTTGCGTCATGCAGATCAGGGGCGGTGTTGAGAAACAAAAGGCCAATGTAAAAGTTCAGCATATCGCGGAACTTCTCGCCGAGAATCTCAAAGACGACGCCAATAATAAATAGAGACGCTGGCGTCTGACGCGTTATCGTCCGCGAGCGGCCTCGGGCCGGTCGCGGTTTTTTATTGGAAAACGATATCAAACGCGTAATAATCGCGACTGTTTCTTTTTTGTCATAATTTATATTTATTGCTTTACATAAATTTTCGCGCGATATATATTTTTAGTGTTTTCCATTTACGACCCGACGAAGGTGTTTAATTTACTCGCGTAATTTGAACTTTAACACCAAGGAGATCCGGATGCGCTTTTTAGTTATGATCGCCCTTTCCCTCTTGCTTGCCATGCCGGCGCAAGCGGCTTTTATCGGTCCCAATTCCGGCGGCGACGCGACTACGGTGGCCGCGGCGAAAAAAATGCGCGATGACGCCTACGTTACTTTAACCGGCAATATCGTGCGGCGCGTTCGCGGCGACAAATATGTGTTTCGCGACGCGACCGGTGACATCATTATCGATATTGACGAGGAAGATTTCAGGGGTCAGGATGTGTCCCCCCAAAATACCGTCCGTATTATGGGCGAAATTGACAAGGATTTTGGCCGCGACGCGGAAGTCGATGTGAAGAGCCTGCGGGTGATCCGATAAGCGCGAGGAGGGAATTAATCGATAATCGCGCAATTTTTGGCTAGTTAAATCACAAACCCCGGGTTTGCCGGGGTTTTTAATTAATTGGGGAAACCGGAATTTTTACCGGAGAACTTTGAGCAATATCACATCAATTTTTACAGAGTCTCCGTAATCGCGATCAACTTCGCCCGAAATAAGCACATTGTCATCAGGCGTTACAGTTTGTTTGCCAAATACTTTCTTCCCTAATTTAATCGTAATTTCGCCGGATTGATCCTTGAAAACAAATTTGTTTTTGGAACCGGCAAGCTGCGATACAATATTGCCGATAAGCGCGACAGGCGCGCCGTCTTCCAGGTTTTTAGCCGAGGCGACGGAATCGGCCATAGATCCGCTAATGGGCCCCGCGAAACCCGGAGCGGTTTTGGGAGCCGGAGAACCCTGATCGATAAAAGCCGCGTTGGCAAAAACGGGAGAAAGAGCGAAAAACGCCAGAATTAAAACCATGAAAATTTTGCGCATTACTGCCTCCTTAATTAATAAATACGAATTTGGAGTAAAATAAGCGTAAAAACGTTTTCTTGTCAACGAACAAAGAATTAACGAGCCGGAAATAAATTTATTCAGTTTATTGATATAAGATCACCGATGGAAGAGACACGGCCGCAGGGTTTTTCTATTAAAAATAAGAGAACCGATGACAGGCTTGGTTGATAGCCCAGGTACAAATTATTGGAGCCAATAGCCTTTTGGGTTTTGTTAAGAGCTTACAACCAATACGACAAGCCATATGGCAAATTTTGTTATAAACTATCTCTTAACGCCGAGGTGAATTCGCTTTGGGACATGCGCTAGATTCTTGAAGCGCTTCGCTTCGCGCGGCTAAATCGAATAGCGCGTGACTTTTTTCAACAGCGCGCGTTTTAGTTGACGTTCGTCGCTTGGTCGACGACAGAATCGTCTTTTTTATAAATGCATCGCCACGATTGGGTAGTATATTTCCATCTAAATTCAGCGTCGCTCAATTTTTCATGATCTTTGCGCATGCTAAATTCGTATTCTGTAAGTTGTGGAAGATAATATCTGGCCAATTTATCACTTTTAGCGCGTTCCTTGATACCCTCCAGTTGTTCTATTGCCCAGTCAAAATCGTGGCTGGGAAGTTTTAATGTCCTGAATAATCTAAAACCAAAATGTTGAAGAAGTAAATCCAGCATCTCAAAAGGACGATAAAAAATAGACCATCCCGGTCCGCAACCCATGGACTGCCACAGATCTGGGGGTAGGAGAGAGAGCCCGCGAATTTTGCGATGCGCTTCCGCTTCAATATAAAATGGATGAAATCTATTTGGAATATTAAAATAAATAAAGCATCCCGGATTGGAGAACGCGTCAATATTCTTTAGAAGGTCAAATAATTCGTACACATGCTCGAATACGTCTTCCAAAACAATAAGATCAAATTTATCAGAAATTTGGTCCGCCAGCATATTGGTCGACGCATCGCCATAATGGACATTGATCAGGTTTCCGGCTATTTCTTCGGAGCAATTAGCCTCCAGCACGGGTTTTACGGCGACAGTTTTTTCTATTCCCGTGGCCATGGAGCCGTGAGCCGAAAACGCTTTGATGGTGCCACCAAAACCGCATCCTACGTCAAGAATCTTCTTACCCGCAAATACTTCCCCCACTTCCCTGGTAATATAAAAATATGTCTGGTGGCCGCGATCATTGCAATTCAATTGATAATTATATCTGCCAGAGCCGACGAATTCCTCATCGGTTCCTGTAAACCTTAAAAGCTGTTTCATCGCGGAAATGACAGAAGGGGAAAGAGGCATGCTTCTTCCTTATATCATTAGCTGGATTATTGATAATTTAGTTGAAATGCGTAATCGGGCCGCACTGGCGGTTAGGGATTTTGCGCCAGAATCAACTCGACTTCATCGACGCTTAAACCCGAATTTAACGCGATTTGTCGACTGGATAAACCTTTTTTGCGTCCATTTAAAATAATTTCGCGCAAAAATTGAGGAGAGCGTGCGATACCCTCGGCTTGTTCCAAAAGCTTTCGCAGGGATCTGGCTCGATCCTCAAGTTTGCTGTCCAGCTCCCGCAACTCGGACTGCCTTTGGGCGAACGTGGCGACGATCTCTCGCTCCAATCTGGCGTTCATTTCGATGCGGGCGAGAAGACTCTGCTGATTGTCCTGCAACGTGTTCATAAGCGTCTGCGAACGTTTCAGCCTGAAATAAAAAAGGAGGGCGCCCGCGATGATGAGAAGCTCCATTACGGAACAAGAGATTATAAGTATTATAAAAATCGTTTCGTTCATACTTTCAGATTAAGCAAATTTCCGCAAAATGGCGTGACGCGCAACGGTTCGTCCGGGATTTCCGTCTCCCGTCTTCTGGCGCGTCTGCGGGAACTAAACGCCCCTTTGCCCTCCGAGTCCGGATGGAGGGTTGTTTCTTCCGTTTCTTCAGTTTTCTCGACCTGATCGCGTTCCTGGCGCAAAGCCTCGGCGGCCAGAACCCGGGTCATCGCGAGGGATGCCTGAGGAGCGACCATCGCGGCGTTCGCGATATTGGTTGATAGACCGCTTTGAGCGTATAAAACAGCCAATGTAGTATCGACGCTCATACTCTTCTCCTTGCTACAACGACCGGGATGCTCCAATCGGTTGCATGGAATTTGATAGTAATCGCGCGCCCAATCTCGAGAATTTTCGGATCAAAAATCAATCGCGTCAATGGTTTAAATAACTCTCGAGGACAATATCTTCGATCTTCCCCTGGGACAGGTAATCGTTAAATATCGATACCAGATCTCTCTTTATGGCCTCGGCATTCGCGGCGTTTACCAGATAGGACGATTCCTTGCCGCGAAGATAAAAATATATGGCGTCGCGCAAAGGCAACATTTGCCGCGTTATTTCCTGATTTACTTTTGGGTCGTTTGAAATTGCCGAAAACTGGCAAATGAGAAAGTTTGTCTTCCCCTGACCGTCTGTTATAGGC
>CAMWPE010000217.1 GCA_947176055.1 uncultured Desulfovibrio sp. | reverse complement strand
ACTTCTATGATAAATTTAACTGAATTAAAAGACCAGATTAACGCGCTTTCGCATTCTGATAGACGCGAGTTGATTGCGTTGCTTTCGTCTGGGAACACCCAAAATTTCTCTCTTGAGGCATTTCAGGAAGCAAGATTCTCTAATGGCTATTTTTGCCCTAAATGCGGTTGCACCGAACAAATTGTCCGGTATGGCAAATTTAATGACAAGCAAAGATACCTTTGCAAAAGTTGCAAGTCAACTTTTACCATGACAAGCAAATCTCTATTTCATGCGTCAAAGAAAGATGTAACCGTCTGGGAAAAATACCTTAACTGCTTCATTAACGGCTTTTCGCTTAAAAAATGCGCCAAAATTTGCGGTATCTCCATACCCACAGCATTCTTTTGGAGGCATAAGATTCTTAATGCTCTTTCAAAGAAAATTATCAAGGGAAATAAGAAACTTGCCGGTATAATTGAATCCGACGAAACGTATTTTTTACTTTTCTATAAAGGGCAAAGAAAGAATTTGCCTCGCCCATCCAAAAGACGCGGTACTCCTGCGAAAAAGCGTGGGCTTTCAAAGGAACAAGTATGTGTTCCTTGTGGCATTGATAGGACTGGACATATTATCTCTGGAATTAGCAATCTAGGTAAAGTTTCGTCTAGAGATTTACACTATTTTTATTCTGGTCGGGTTGCGTCGGACGCAATCTTCTGCACGGATTCTGAAAAGTCATATATCCAATTTACGAAAGATAATGGATACAAACTTGTTCAAGTAGAACTCGGAAAACATAAAAATGGTATTTTTCATATTAATCATGTGAACTCATATCACTCGGCTCTCAAAAATTTTTTGCGGGGATTCAAAGGAGTGTCTACAAAATATCTGGAAAACTATTTGGTATGGAATGATACTCTCCATTTATTTCCTACTGACATTAATGTATATAGTATCTGTAAGATAATTTTATGACAGCTCGTTTTGTACATTCTCATTTTTAATATGGAAATATAAGTAAAAAATACAATTATGGAAAAAGTATGGATTTAAATCTAAAAAAAGTATTGAATGAAGTGATGAGCGAACAATATAATATAGAAGCTCTATTATCACTTGATGAGATGGCTATAGTAGGACGTAGCCAGTAAGAAAAATTACTTATTCAAGTTAATCCAGCTGAAAATTTTATAGGTGATTTTTATTTCAAAGCATATGATGCTGCTAATATAGACCATGCCCTCAATATAGCCAGAATTAAATTTGAGCGTACAGTCTATATAATTCATGGTAGACAGTTTAATCAAGGTAAAGATTATTGGTGGCTATCGAGTAAATAAAAGAGGAAGCTAATAACTTACCTTGATGCACAAAATGAAAATAACCCGCAATATACTAACTGGCAATATGCTATACTAGCTTACAATAACGAAAAGGGATTAGATTTTAATAAAACTCAAGAAAATCTACTCGCGGATAGGAAGCTAAAATATCCGAAATTCCTCCCTTATGATTTGCCAAGACCGAATTATGAACTCCTAGCTCCAAATGAAAACACTAATAAAATGATAGTCCAACAAATAGTAGGAAAGACATTAACGGAAGCTGAAAACATAGCTAAAAAGATACTTGAAAGCAAACATAAATAATAAAAAATGGGCTGTTGCCCATTCAACAGCCCGCATAAATAAAAGGTTACTGCAAGGGTAAATTAAAAAATCCCGCAAGCAGGGCGATAATCAAGCTATTGCTTATTTCAAGCTAAAACGAGATAATCGCGCATTGGAACTTTATTTTCAAGTTCGCCTCACCTACTGGACTCGGTAGTCAATTATCGGTTGATACGGCTACCTGTATTTTAAAATTACATAATTATTGTACCTCCCGTCAACTCGACGGGAATTATAATTTTTAATTTTTCAACAGTTTGCTTTAAAAGAGCATTTCTTTTGCCCTGGCTTTGCGCAGGGCGCGGGGAGCGCATAATTCTTCCGGCAATCCGGCCTCGCGCGCTATTTCATAAAAACTCCTCCGGACAAACCCGTCGTCGAGGCGCAGGAAATCCTTGTCGTTGGCTTCCGGCAAGGATAAAATCCGCCTCAATGCTCTCGCGGCGACAGGCGGCAAAAAGAGTTTGCGATCTTTAAGGCGCAACATACCAGTTTCGCGGTCAAACCCGCCGCATTCCGGAAAGTCCCGGATCTCCGCCGATCTCATGCCTCCGTATCTGGCTAAAATATAAAATAAACGCAATCCGGCGCGGGCTATCGCGCGAGCGGGAGTGTCGGCCTTTTGGGCCCGCTCCTCCCATACCCGTGTTAATCGCTCAAGTTCCGCGCCGTTGAGGGTCCGATCTCCGGATTTGGCGTTTCGGCGCCCGAGCGCGTCTATTTGTTCAGAGGCTCTACGCCGGCGTTGGCCACATTTGTGTCCTCGGCCACAGATCCGCCGCTGACGCCGATCGCGCCAACGACTATGCCATTCTTGTCGCGCAAATGCTCGCCGCCGCCGAAAACGACCAAACCGTTGTTTGTCGTTTCAATACCGTACAATTCCTGGCCGGGACCCGAAACGGATCCAAGTTTTGCCGTGGACATATTGAAGTAGCGGGCGGTTTTGGCCTTTTTCGCGGAAATATCAATGCTGCCCAGAAAAGCTCCGTCCATACGGCAAAAAGCTTTCAGGCGCCCGGCCGCGTCCACCACAGCGATATTCATTGGCGCCCTGTTTTTCCGCGAAGGCCAGCGCTCCCGCCATGACTTTTTGCGCTTGCGCCAGGGTAAGATCGCCGGGCAACTGGAGTTTGCTCGCGTCGGCCGCGAAAGCGGAGCCGCATAGTCCAAAAAAAGCCGCCAAAACAAGCAAAATTCTCATTTTCCCTCTCCTGGTTTATGCGCGCTCAAAATATAAAAGCCGGAATCTTTTTGGGCGTCCGGAATCTCCGGAACACGTTGAAACATCAGCGCGTTAGAAATAACGGCTTTCGAGGAACCGCCGTCGCGAATTTTATTGTTTTATTTAACAGAAAATGAGTAATTTTTTTATTTTTTACTAACTAATGTTAATTACCAATTTGAGCGCCGCGCTTTAATCTTTCCAATTCGCAAGAAATAAAAATTTCGTAAGCGGATCATTTTTTATTCTAATCGTAAATTCATAATATTATTCGCGCGGCGCTTCAACGACCGTAGGTTTTTTCTTTTATAAACCCTGATAAAACCTACTTTTTTGCCTTATATTTTAGCCACGGTTCAATAAATTCTTCGGGAGAACCGCCGTTGTCAAGATGAACGAGAAGCGCGCTTCCGAAAACGGCGGCGTTTGGCTGAACTTCCAGTTCCTCCAGCTGGGATGGATGTTTTAGACCAAAACCGAGCGCGACGGGAATGGAGAAAATTCCTTTGGCCCTTTTGATGACGGCGTCGATATTAAGCGCGATCCTCTTTCGCTCTCCCGTTATGCCCATCACTGAAACCACATAGACGTAACCGCGCGCGTCGCTCGCGTACAATTCCATTCTTTGAGGACTGGTGTTTGGTCCGACCAGCGGAATCAGCGCGATATCCCGCTCTTTGAGGATGCCGTTGATAATTCCCGATTCTTCGTAAGGGAGATCGGGAATGATAAAACCGGCCACGCGGCATTCTTTCGCTCGCGACGCGAGAGCGTCGAGGCCAAATTGCAAAAAGGGGTTCATATATCCCATAAGCGCTATCGACGCGCGGAATTTATAATTGGCTAAACCTTCGAAAATACGGGCCAGATTTACTCCCTGGGACAGAACCCTTCGCGAAGCGGCTTCGATTACCGGTCCGTCGGCCACGGGATCCGAGAAAGGGACGCCGATTTCAATTATATCGACTCCGGCCTTGTCAATAAGGATGAGATATTCCCAGAATTTGTTCCAATCGGGGAAACCGGCGGTGAGAAAGGGCACAATGGCTATTCGCCCGGCGTCGTTGGCCAGTCTTATTTTTTCTTCCAACTCATGCATCGTTGTTCTCCTTTTTCGCGGAGTTTACAATATCCATATCCTTGTCTCCCAGGCCGGAGAGATTGACTACTACTATTGTTCCCGGTTTCA
>CAMWPE010000216.1 GCA_947176055.1 uncultured Desulfovibrio sp. | reverse complement strand
ATATAGAGAACGTCCAGTTCCTCGCCGGAATCTTTCTTGCCAAGGCCGTAAACTCCGTAGGCGCAGATAAAAACGATAATCAGATAACCGTAGATTTCCTGACGGCCGAAAAATCCGGTCGACGATCGTCCGCCGTCGCGAATGTATCCGGACACAATGAAAAGAACACCCATTAGCCAGAGAGCCGACGAGAGATAGGCGCCAAAAAACTCCGCTGTCTGCAGTGTAAAAGGCCAGCTCGCGAGCGCGCCGGAAATTACGAGCCAGGGAAAACCGGTTATAACCGCGAAAACATATTCCAACAAATACCATGACAGGGCTAAAATAATTACCGACGACTTGGTACGGATCCCGCAATAACGCGCTACAAGGGAAAAAAAGCCTCCCTGCAGGGAGAGGCAGGCGCAGATAATCAGGGCGCAGACTATGGCCAACGGCCAAGGGAGAGCTCCAACGTCCCGGACGGGAAAGCAAAGCCAGTACAAGGCGGCGACGGCTCCGCCAAACGACGCGAGCCAGCCGTAATAAAAAGCGCGTTCGCGGCCGGTCGCCTTGATCCCCAAAAAGCAAAGGGCGAGCGGCCAGAGGAGAATAAAAAGGGGGATAGAGATTAAATCGTTGGGAAAACCGGCCCAGACGCCAAAAACGGCGATTATGATCAGCGGCGCGACAGCGGCCGGGGCTTTAATCCCCGCGTCAGGACTCGATGGCGTTTCTTTCCGGAAGAGCATCGGTATTTTTCGCTCGCTCCATTTTTACGCGGTGGATTAGTTTCAGGTCGGCCTCGATTATTGTAAACAGCCAGCCCGCAAGCGCAAAAGTTTCTCCATTGGAGGGCACCCGTCCGGCTTCCATGCTCAAATAGCCGCCGATGGTGTCGACCTCGTCGGAATCGAGATCCACTCCCAATTCCTGCAAATCCTCGAGATACGCGCGACCTGTAAGTTCGTACACGCCGCCTCCAAGATCCTTGATGTCCTCCTCGCGCGGCGCGTCGTGCTCGTCTTCGATATCGCCGACGATTTCTTCCAGCACGTCCTCGATGGTGATGAGGCCGGACGTTCCCCCGTATTCATCGATGGCGATGGCTATATGCAGTTTGCGCGCCCGGAATTCCTGCAATAAGGTGCGGATAGATTTAGTTTCAGGGACGAAAAAAGGCTCGCGCATGACTTCGGTCAGGGGCGGAGCCGGCTTGTCGTCCTTCGCGGCCAGGCATTGCAAGAGATCCTTGGCGTGCAATATGCCGATCATGTTATCCCTTGTGCCATGATAGACCGGTATTCTGGAATGACCGGATTTTACGATCACGTCCGCGACCTCATTCAGCGGCATATCATCCGGAACGCAATCGATATCGGTCCGCGGAATCATGGTGTCATGAACCTGCAAATCATTAAATCTCAAAATACCAAGAAGCATGGATTCTTCGTCCGGCTCCACCTCTCCTTCGGCTCTGGCTTCGAGGATCGCCTTCTCTAGCGACTCCTCATTGTCGTGGCCAAACAGACGGCCCAGACGATCCCAAAAACCTCCATGACTTTCAGCATCCTGATCCAAGATTTCCTCCGCGATTATGACAGGTTATTTGCGTTTTCTATTCTCTATATATCCGGCCCACTGCAACATGGGTTTGGCTCCGCGCAAAGGCGAGCTGTGCGACCAGTGAATTTCGCCGCCGCCTTCGTCCAGGCTGCCCCAGTTGGTAAATTCCAGACCGACGAAACGGGCGGGAGTTCCCTTGTCGTCAAACTCCCTGGAATTCATTATTTCGCCCGTGCACCAGAAAACGGCGTATTTATTATTTATATTGTAAGCGACCTTGCATACGAGTTGTTTTCCGCGTCCAAAATACGCGGCGTCTTCTTCCTGGCCGCGAATAATCAGTCCCAGACCAGCGCCGGAAATATTCGCCAGCCTTAATATTTCTTCTTTCATGCCTTTCTTTTGCATAAGCAACGGCGCGCCCATTTCGTCCGATGTTCTAGGCAACCGTTTCCCCGGAGAAAGGGGCCAGAGTCCGATGGAGAGGGTGTCGTTTTTATCGGGAATGACGCGGGAGAAATGCCGCTTTTTTTCGACCCGCAAATTTTCCGGAGTCCGCAGTGTAAGGGAAGACGCTTCGTAATCCGGATTTAATTGCGTAACGCTGGAAGAAAAGACGTAGAAAACAGGATCGTCGTCCCGAATGACTTTAAAGAAGACCTCGACTTCGGCGTCTTTCCACTCGTCCGGGACATAATCGCCCACTTCCATTCGCAATTCGTTTTTGCGCGCTTCGTGGAGAATCGCCGCCAATCCGTTCTTCGATTCGCTCTTTCGCAACTTTATGTTAAAAATTTCAAATTGAGCGCGCGCGAGCTCCAGAGTTTCAAGGGTAAAGCGCGCCTGGGCGCCGGATTTCTTACCGTTCCTCGCGTATTTCCAGACGACGAATCCGGCGACGATCACTATGAAGAATAAAGACGATAATATTAAATTTTCTGACATTTTAGCGCTGGTTTCCGGTTTCCCGCGTCGGGGCGCCGGGCTTTAACAATCCCATTTTATGAAGCTGAATTTCCAGGCATCCTACGGCGGCGGGCGTTACGCCCGATATTCTGCCCGCTTGTCCCAGATTAAGGGGACGGATCGCCGCGAGCTTTTCGGCGGCCTCGGCGGAAAGTCCGGGAATACGCGAATAGTCCATATCCGGCGGAATCGCGGTCTTTTCAAGCTTTCGCGACCGGGCGGCCAAAGCGGCTTCCCTTTCTATATATCCGGAGTATTTAATATCCGTTTCCGCGGACCGCGCCGCCGCGGGATGGGCGTCGATCGCTTTTTTCAATTCTTGCCCCAGTTCGGGTTGTTTTGCAAGGAGAACCCTCTGGATCGACGCGAGATCGCAATCCGGCCTGCGCAAAAGTTCGCATACTGTCTTCCCGCCGGATGAAGCGGCGCGGTCGCCCGCTGAGTCGTCTCGGACGCGCGCTGAAATCAGCAAGCTTGTAAGTTTTTCGCGGCATTCGGTTTTTTCGCAATATTTTTTCCAGGAATCGTCATCCAGCAGTCCAATTGTCCGGCCTATTTCCGAGAGCCTGACGTCCGCGTTGTCCTCCCGTAGAAGAAGTCTATGCTCGGCGCGCGAGGTGAACATCCTGTAAGGCTCTTCCGTGCCCAGAGTGACGAGATCATCGATTAGCACGGCCATATAGGCCATCGTCCTGTCCGGAAGGAATGGTTCCGCGGCTTTTTCGCGGGCCGCGATATTAAGCGCGGCCCACAGGCCCTGCGCCGCGGCTTCCTCGTAACCGCTGGTCCCGTTGATCTGGCCGGCCATCCAGAGATTAGGGACAATCCTGCTTTCCAGGGTGGGCCATAATTGCCGGGGATTGGCGAAATCGTATTCTATGGCGTAACCCGGACGAACGATAACTGCTTTTTCCAGACCCTCCACGCTGTTGATCATGGCTTGCTGGGTATCCAGCGGTAAGCTGGTGGACACGCCGTTCGCGTAGATTTCGCCGCTATGGAGTCCTTCTGGCTCGAGAAAGATTTGGTGCCGCTCCCGTTCTGGAAATCTCGCGACCTTATCTTCGATAGAGGGACAATACCGCGCTCCCGTTCCTTCTATGACGCCGGTAAAAAGCGGCGAGCGGTCAAAAGCGGCGCGGATATGCTCGTGAGTCCGGGGATTGGTCCACGCAAGATGGCAGGAGACTTGCGGCAACGGCGGAGGCTCGCCGTAGAAACTGAATCGCGGGAGAGGCTCGTCGCTCCTTTGCTCCTGAAGTCTGGTAAAATCAATAGACGATTTTAATAATCTGGGAGTGGTGCCAGTTTTCAGGCGTCCGAGTTCGATCCCATGCTCGCGCAAACTTCCGGATAATCCCAGAGCCGGGGGATCGCCCATGCGTCCGGCGGGAAGATTGGTAAGGCCGACGTGGATTTTGCCATTGAGAAATGTGCCGCATGTCAGAAGCAAACGACGGCATTTGAATTCCAGACCCAAAGCGGTGGCGACTCCCGAAATTTTTCCGCCTTCGGTTTTCAGGGAGACGATATTGTCTTGCCATAGCGTCAGATTCGGA
>CAMWPE010000215.1 GCA_947176055.1 uncultured Desulfovibrio sp. | reverse complement strand
AGCGCATCCTTGGTAAGGATGAGGTCACCAGTTCAATCCTGGTCGAAGGCTCCATAGAATATTAAAGGTCGCCATTAGCGCGACCTTTTTCCATTTAAAATTTTAAATGGCCCCGAACCATCCCGCGAATGACTTTTACGCCTTTTAAGCGCGTATTCCGGGCTTCGGAGGAAAAAACCGGGGCAAAACGGGCGCGAAGGGGCGCGGAAATAAATCCGGATTTATTTTTCCCGGGCGAGACGCTTTTCCGCGATTTCGCAAATAATATGGCCGACGGCTATGTGCATTTCCTGAATACGGGGAGTTTCGGCTGACGGCGCCATAATTGCTATGTCGGCCATTTCCGAAAGGGGAGATTCTTTCGCGCCGGTCAGGGCGATAGTCGTGGCGCCAATTTCTTTGGCAGCGCGAAAGGCCTCGATGACATTGAGACTCTTGCCGCTGGTCGATATGCCAGTCAGAACGTCCCCTTTCGAACCCAGACCCCGGAATTGACGGGCGAAAGTATCCTTGTAATCGTAATCGTTGGCTATGGCCGTAATCGCGGACAGATTATCGACCAGCGCCACCGCCGGCAACGGATCGCGCTCGAGCTTGAATCGGCCCAGAAATTCGGCGGCCAGATGAATGGAATCCGCCGCCGAGCCGCCGTTGCCGCAAAAAAATATTTTGCCTCCGCCTTTAAGGCAGGCGATCATCGCCGAGGCGGCCGCGTCGATGGCCGGGGCGACTTCCTCAAGACGGCTAAAGGCCGCGACGGCGGCTTTCGTCAAATCCAGGGCCTCGCGCATATCGCGCCCTCCTGTCCGAAAAAATTTTCGGCCGTATTTGTCCAATGCGAAGACGGATTATTTTTAAACATATTTTGGCGGAGAAAAGCCGTCGCCGCGCCCTATAAAATCCTATTTCCTGAAGGGGACTATAAAATTTTTGAGAAATTGCTCGGCGGGCTGGGCGGCTTTGACAAATATCTCGCCGATTTTCGCGTCCAGCTCCTCGTCCTTTACCGGATGCAGAGCGTCGAGGCGCCCCAAAAGATCAAAATAGGTAAGACGCGAGATTTGCTCCATATCGCCGAAAAGCCGGACCCTGTCCGACGCCTTCTGGGTTCGCCAGACTACGGTCTGCGGATTCCCGACTCCGTACACCGTGGCATAGGAGAAAAACGGATAAAAATCATGGATGGCGAACACGCATTTGAACACGTCGCCATGCCAGGGCTTGCCGCCAATCCCAAAAGCGGCCCTGTACCTGTACGAAATCCGCTGATTGGGGATGGCGCAGAATGGATCGTAGGGAGCCGTGTCGTCAAAGATCCAGATAGTTTCCGGATGGGAATACGGCATCGTGTCCAGAAAGTCATGAAAAGTCTGCCGGAATGTGTGCAAGCCATCGAGGAAAATTATATCGTAGAGAGGAGAGATTCCCGTTTTCGCCTTTTCCTCGCGGAGCGTCTTGAAGAAATCGGAGCTGGTTACTTCCAGGGCGCGGATATTCTTGTCGTTCTTGTAAACGCTTACGTCAAAATTGAAGGCCGGATCGACGGCGGTCTTTTCCGGGATGGCAACATCGACGAATGTCTCGCCTTTAAAGACCCCGATCTCGAGATAGGTCTTCGCGGGGAGCCTTTTGGCGAGTCTATTAATCCGGGTCGCGCTCTGATTCATCAAGCGTCTTCCTTTCTGTAAAAATGGCGGAAAAGCGGCGCGTCGCGACGGAACGGGAACTCCCCCGCGACAAGAGAAAAATTTACGGATTTTTACGGTCGATGGCAAGGAGGGCGCTTGCGCGGCAACTTGGCGGGATCACAAAATTCGAAACGCGCCGACCCCATTGAGACGATTTCCTGGGGCGAGACTCTGGTTCAAAAATATTTATTGAAATTTTTTGTTTTGTATGACAACATAGAAACTTGAACGAGGACCCGTTAGACGAGTCTTGATCATTCGAAAAAGGATGGAGGAAAGAATTATGGACAATAGCGTTCAGACTGAGCCGCAAAAGGAGTTAAACGATTAAAATCCAGGCAGTTACGAAAAATTCGACAAAAAATCTGGGAAGGACATAAAATCCTTGAATACGGGTTTTACAAATGCATTACTGTGTCTTATATTCCTATTGCTCTTTTTATATCCCGGAAAAATATTGACCGTCATATTTCCTCCTTAAATCCCGGGCTCTTTGTTCGCTTTCAAGCTTCCTCGATAAGCATGGGAATCGCGAGCGCGAAAAGCGTCCGTACGGGTTTGAGGTCGCGAGTCTCCGGCGCGTCAGGGGGCGCCCAAAGCGTTGGCAAAATTGCTTCCGTATAGCGAAACGGCGTTTATATCGCCGCCGACAACCCAACGCCGGAAAGAATTTATAGCCGGGCGGCGAATTATTTTTATGACGGAGATCGGCGAAACTCCGCGGACGCGATTTCGTCGTCGCCTTATAAAATTTTAAATTTTCTCCGCGTAAAGTTATTAGCGCCAGTTCTTTCCAAAATACGGAAAATAGAACGTATTTCAGCGCGCTCCCATCATCTTGCTTCCGCTCTCGCGATATGAAACACAAACTTATCGCGACGCCAATAATTTAAAAATTTCGATGCCGGGAAGATACGGATTCCGCGTTTCAAAACCCCAATCTTTTAAGTATGGCGCGCGCCATCCCTTCTTCCGATTCCGCTTCGTGTCCGTTGGGGCTGGAATACACCCAAAAAGTGAAACTTCCGCCCGGCGTCTCCCAGATTCCCCCCGACGGCTCAAGTTCGAGATCATTCATTACACAGCGCGCGAATGGCTTGAAATGACGCTCATAATGATACGCGTCCCGGACGTTCTGCGCCATGAACACGCGATTGCGCTTTAGTTTTTCTATATTGGCCCCCAGCGTAAGGCGTTCGGGATAAGCGGCGTTGATCTCCTCGTCCGTCATTCCGGGAAAGCCAATCCTGTAAAGTTTCTCATAGGATTCAAATTGATAGATATCGGTCTGGGCATTCACGGAAACCGCCGTCGAGCCAGGGAAATATTTGGAGAGCTGGACAGCGATAAAACCGCCGGCGGACGAGCCTCAGAAGACAATATTTTTGAAAGGAATTTTTAGCGTCTTGCAAAAGGTTTTTATGACGTTCGCGAAATTCCTGGTCGCGTCGTTTTCGCGCTCCCCTACAAGCCAACCGGCGCCCAATCGCGGATCGAGAAGAAACGTGGGGTCGGACAAGGTTATAACGTGGCCTGGAAATTTGCCATCGACAGCCCATCTCCAGCGATAGAAATAGGGAACGGGGAATTCTCCCCTTAGAATCGCGCTTGGGCAGAAAACAAAAAGGTTTGGTTCGCTGGAGGGAAAGTATATAAAATCATGAATCTGGGAGTTCGCGCGGGCCTTGAAACATTCGATAGCTTTTTTCGCGCGCGCTCCGGCTATCGCCCTCTCCATTATGTCCAGATCGGAAGCGTCGTTTAAATCGTAAATATTGTCCGGGGCGAAATACTTATAGGGCGATTGGATATAAGACGGCTCGTTTCCCCGCTTTATAACGCGTTCCGCGTGATACAAACCGGGCCTCTCAACCTGACACGAGATCGAATTGTCATTGTAAACGAGCGGGCGACTACCGCCTCGTCGCCAAAGTATTTTATCGTAAACGCGAATTCGGCGTCGGCGGGGAAAAGGGATCGGTCGGCGGAGAAGTTAAAATTCTCATTCATGGGCTGGAATACGTTTAGTATATCACGAAGACTCCGGGAAGCTCGCCGAAAAGGCGAAAGGTGAACTTTTTATGGAGAATTGGGCGCGCGCGGATAGGCGCGCGCCGCGGTTCGCAAGGAAATCCTGGCCTGGCTCGCGAAACTGGCAATTATGCCTCAAAAGGAGGCGCCGCGCCGTTATGAGAAAGTTTAAGGCGAAGCGAGCTCCGGTTCCCGCCGCCTCAATCGCCCTTTCGCGCCCTCTGGCAAAGTCGCGGGAATAAAGGAATTTTTATAAAAAATTCGCGAAAATATTACCAGCCGGAATCTTTGGGCAAACTCACGCCGTCTGTTCGCGGCAGATCGTCGCTGACGGAAGCGCGCAACATCGAAGCGATCTTTTGATATTTATC
>CAMWPE010000214.1 GCA_947176055.1 uncultured Desulfovibrio sp. | reverse complement strand
ATCACGCCTAGTCTCGTGGGCTCGGACATGTGTATAAGAGCCAGGGTTCCATTTGGGCGGGGCGACGCCGATTCCGGCGGAGTTGGCCGCGACTGCCCAGGCGGACGCCAGCGCCGCGGATGTTTTCATCAATGGGAGAGGCAGGCGGAGCATGCGAACGGACTCCCTGCCCTGGGCTTTGGCCATGGCCAGACATAAATCGTCAAGAGAGCGAGTTTGCCCGTCGGATAAATGGTAGATCCCGGAGGCGTCTTTTTCCAGACCAAGGAGCACGGCGCGAACGACGTCATCCGCGTGAATGGCGGAGACGGGAAATTTCCGTCCCATCCCGGACGACGGCGCGAAGCCCCGGCGAGTCGAACGAAAGAGGGGCAACAATCCCTTGTCCCCGGAGCCATAAATTATAGGAGGCCGGAATATAAGCGAGTCCGGTCTGCGGGAGCGGATTATATTCTCGGAAAGCAACTTCGACCAGCCGTAGGCGGACACGGGCGAGGGAGCGTCCGATTCCTTGGCGCCAGTGGAAGACGGTCCCGCCGCGGCAAGACTGGAAATAAAAATAAATTTCGCGGAGGAGTCCGCGAGCAGCCGGATAATGTTGGAAGCGGCCTGGGCGTTGGCCCGCAAATACTCTTGCCAGCCCAGACCGAACAGAAGCGCGGCCATGTGAATGACGAACTCCGCGCCTTCGACCGCTTCGGCCAGTCCGGAGCCGTCGGTCAAATCTCCCTTGATTACGCGGACGCGGTTGTCGGAGATTTTCGCCGGATCTCGCGCGAGGCAGACGATCTCCGCGTCCGCTTCCAACAGCCGCGGCAGGAGATGGCGACCCAGAAATCCCGTTCCTCCGAGGACGAGGATTGTCTTGCCCCTCAATTGGCGCATGGAGCTATTTCCCGCCTGTAAATCCGGTAGCGTTTTTTTATCTTGCCGGAAAAATCCTCGATTAGATCGTCGATAGCGTAGTTTGTTTCGAGCGCCCAGCTCCCTTCCGCCCATTCTATTTCCGGATGCGAGCGCGTCTGTTCGAGCATGAAATCGAGCAGGAGCATTGGCAATCCCCGCAAACGGTATTCTGGCAGGATCCCGAACAGCATAATGCGGTAACTTTTGCGAATATCCTTCCTGCTTTTTAAATAATGCCAGGGAGCGGTCAGCCCGAGCTTGCCGTTCAGACGCTTCAGGAGAGGATTCATATCCGGCATGGCGACCATCCCCGCGGCGGGCTTGCCGTCGCAGAAGAATAAAACGAAAAATTCCGGATCAAGGATAGCCGACAATTCCGCGACCACTTTGTCCGCTTCCCTGGGCGAAAGAGGAGAGAAACCCCAGTTGTCAGCCCAGGATTCGTGATAAATAGCCAGCATGGTCGCGATATCGGCGGCGAGGGTTTTCTTTCCCGACACGCGGTACGCAAACCGATTCTCCGCTTTCAGACGGGCTATTTCCTCCTTAAGCCGGGGCTCGATTGTCATCCCTTCCTTTTCGATGTGATAGGCGAACAGATCCCGTTCCTTGCGCATGCGCCAGTTTTCCGCGAGAACGGGATAATAGGGAGGATTCCAGGGCATCATCAGGCTTGGCCGGTATTCGAAGCCATCGACCAGCATGCCGCACGTATAGTTTGTCGAAGGATTGAGGGGTCCGCGCATGAAGGTCATTCCGTTTTCCGCGAGCCAGCCGGACGCGCGGTTGAACAGGGCGGACGCCACGCTTTGGTCGTCGACGCATTCAAAGAAACCGAATGCCCCGCATTTTTCTCCGGCGTAGGCGTTGTGCTTTTCATCGATAATGGCGCAGATCCGGCCGGTTATAGCGTCTCCGTCGCGCGCCAGGTAGAGGGATTTTTTTGCGGTCTCCCAGAAAGGATGGGAGTCGAGAAGCTCTTTTTCCTGTTTTTTGATGGGAGGAACCCAGTTCGCGTCGGAGCGGCGCAACTCAAAAGGAAAATTTACGAACTCGTCCAGTTCTTTTCCTGTTTTAACTTCCTGAATTTTTACGGTCATATCGGAGCTTGTTCCGTCGCGACGGTCTTCTCGCGCCGCCATTCAATCGGTTTTGAGCGCGCGCGTTATCTCTTTGACGGAGGCGGCTCCCGCCTTTCGCAAAGCGTCGGGCAATTCCGCCGCCAGTTTGAAACTCATATCCGGCCGCGCGAAATTGCCCGTTCCCACCTGGATGGCGGAGGCGCCGGCGAGGAGAAATTCCAGGATATCCCGTGTCGAGCAAATTCCCCCTATTCCGATTACCGGGATTTTCAAAGCTCCGGCCAGTTGCCAGACGCACCGGAGGGCGACGGGTTTAATAGCCGGGCCCGAGAGACCGCCGATAACATTGGCGAGAACCGGTTTTCTCCGCTGGACATCGATAGCCATGCCGGAGAGGGTGTTTATAGCGGATACGCAGTCGGCTCCGGCGTTTTCGGCGGCTTTGCCTATCAGGGTTATATCCGTCACGTTGGGAGAAAGTTTTACTATGACGAATTTGTCCGGAGCGTTTTTTCTGACCGCTCCGGTAATTTGCGCGCATAGATCCGGATCGGAGCCGAAAATTATTCCGCCCTCCCGCACATTGGGACAACTGACATTTACTTCCAGGGCCGCGACGCCTTCGGCCGCGTTGAGAATCGCCGCCAGTTTTGCGAATTCATCGACGGAGGTGGCGTACATATTGGCGATTATCGCCGTTTCCTTCCAGGGGAGCAGGGGCAGCTTGTCCCGCAAAAAATTATCGACGCCGTCGTTCTGCAGGCCGATGGAATTGAGCATGCCGGACGCGGTTTCGCAAACGCGGGGAGAGGGATTGCCGCGCCTTGGCTTCAGAGACAGGCCCTTGACCACGATCCCGCCCAGGCTCGCGAGGTCGCCGTAAGGCCGGAATTCCAGGCCGTAGCCAAATGTGCCGGAGGCGGCGAGCGAGGGATTTTTTAAATAAAGGTCGCGTTTTTGACCTTTTAATAGGACTGATAAATCCATACTTTTTCCTGAACCGCGAAGGCGGCGCGTATCAGCGGCCTTCGGCATGGCGTCGGGACGGAGGAGAGGCTAGCGGGTTAGATTTCCACCTGATCGGCCCAGAACACAGGTCCGTTGACGCAGGTCTGGACAAGACCGCCCCTTTTGGCGGCGACCGGCCAGTTGTCGTTGACCTGACATACGCAACCCAGACAGGCTCCCACGCCGCAGGCCATTTTATTTTCAAGGGATATTTGCGTTCTGGCTCCCGTTTCAAGACTGATTTCGCGCGCCGTCCGGAGAAAGGGGAGGGGACCGCAGGCAAGGACAAGACCCCCCTGCTCGGCGCAGTCGCGGATTTTTTCCTGAATGGCGAAGATCAGGTTGTCCAGATCGCCGTCTTCCTGCTCGCGCAGACAGTCCGCCGCGACGCGTTCGTTAATGCTATCGAGGGGATAGCATTCCGCCGGATCGCGATGGGCGAAAAGCATGCTCACGTTCCAGGGTTGGGGATGCCTGTTTACATAGCCCACAAAAGGAGCTATTCCCATACCTCCGGCCAGGAGCAAGGTAGGGACGCCGGTTTCGACCGCGAAATAATTGCCCAGAGGTCCCCAGACCAGAACTTCGTCCCCGCGGGTCAGCTCCGAGATCTTTTCCGTGCCGCGACCCTCGACTTTTATAAAGCAGATCAGATGCCGGGAGGTCATATGGCAGATGGAGAAAGGACGCGCCCAGAGAAGCTCCCTCCCGAATGAGGGCGGACGAAGCATGAGGAATTGGCCGGGATTCCAGTCAGGCCACGCCGGATGCTCGAGGCGAAGGGCGAAAAATTTACGTCCCCTGCCGGGTCGCCCAAATGGCACAAGATCGAGAACTTTAAGCGTTTTTATTGTCGGCGGCATACTTCGCTTATAGACCGCGTCCGGATTCCGGTCAACCGATCCTGGCCGGAGCGCGATTGGGTCGCGAATTGGCCATGCCCGGATATGATACCGTCGGCGAGAAGGGAACGGGACGAATGGACAATATATTCCTTAAGCGGCGCGACAAGGTCAGGAACGCGCTGATCCGGCGGGGATTCGACGCTTTGCTTGTGTCTTCGCCCGCGAACAGGTTTTATCTATCCGGATTTGAGCTGCATGATCCGCAACC
>CAMWPE010000213.1 GCA_947176055.1 uncultured Desulfovibrio sp. | reverse complement strand
TCGCGGACGCTCGCGTAATCGTACAGATCGGGGAATTTCGCTTCCCAGTCGTCCAACTGTTAAAGGAATCGTTGCATGCCAACCGCGTCGGCGTTCAATTCGGACAGGCCTTCATAGCCGCGAAGATAGCTTAAATCTTCCGGCGCGTCGCCCAGCTTCGAGTTCGGGTTGCGCCATTCCGCCGGCACGGCTTCGCGCCAATCCGCCGGTTCAAAATTCCGCCAGCTGTCCCAGTCCGGTTTCCAGTTGTCATAAAAATCTTTGACTTTCCCTTTTCATCCCAGGCTCGCGCCCGCGCCCGCGCGTCAAACAACGCCGCTCCAAAACCCAGATTCATGACGCTGTTAAACATCGTGTAGTCGGCCTGAAGCTGGTCTTGCGACGTGTGAATGATCGGCTCGACCATTAACGCGCCCGCGAAACCGCTCGCCGCGCCGGTCTTTACCCGCGTCATAAACGCGCCCGCCATGCCCTTGTTCGCGTATATCATGGCGGCCGCTCGCGCTTCGGGGATTACAGGGACAAAAGCCGAGGCAAGGTTTATGGGGTCAAGAGCGCCCGCGACAAAAGACGCGCCCATTCCCAGAAGGCCATGCTGGCCGCGTTCCATGACAAAGGCGTTATGATGCTCCTCTTTCTTCGCCTCGCTCATGGCATTAAGCGCGTTGGCTCCTAACTTCAGGAAGCCAGTCTGTCGCCGCTTCTTTAATGCCCGCGCTGGATAATGAGGACAAAAAATGACTGACGAAAAATTTGGTGCGGATTTGGTGCAAGTTTTGCGTCAAAAATCGCGTAAAAAAAGGGATCGCGTTTCCGCAATCCCTTGATTTTATTGATGGTACCCGGAGCCGGAGTTGAACCGGCACAGCCGAAGCCGGGGGATTTTAAGTCCCCTGTGTCTACCTATTCCACCATCCGGGCCTATTTAAATCTTTTTTTCATCTTCCAGCTTGTGAAGCGGCAAATGTTCCGGCGCCTTCGCCGGCAACTCGATATCGGCTTCCTGCCATTGGCCGCTGGTTAGCCAGTAGATGTGAAAGGAATTTAAATTCTTTTGCAGGCAAACGAGTCTTCCCCGCACCTTGCCGGGGAGGACTCCGGCTATCTTGCGCGCGATTTCCTGAAAGAGATCCAGATCATGAGTTTCAAAACCGCACTGCAATTTTAAAATATCACCGAGAGGGGTGAAATCCAGATATTCAGCGCCCGCGTCCAGAAAAATCCGGTCGAGATTCTCGAGCAATTTTTGCTCGTTATTCAGCAGATCCTCGTAGCTCATGCTCTGCGAATAGGTAAATTCGCCAAAAACTTCCGATAAGGTCTTATCCATCGCGACACCGTAAAAATCTATCCCGACGCGAGCCTGATCGCGAGGCTCGCCGAAATTTAATATTCGCGATTCGGCCAACGCGCTAGCGACGCCTCGGCTGATTCGATAAAATTCTATAAAATATTATTTTTTTATTGTCAAATCGCCTCGTCCTCGCCAAGCAACATCGGGAGAGGTAACCTGTTGCTCCTACGCGGTCGCTGCGTTCCCCGGGTCGCCGAAAGCGACGGGAGGCAACCTTGTCTTCCGACGTTTCCGGATCATCCGCGCGATCAGCCCGGCGACCAGATAACCGGCGTTCATAACCGCCAAACTGCCTACGAAATATTCTGTATATTCGATGATTAATCCCGCGCGCGGAAGTATAAATATAGCGGATATTGCGCAAAGCCACGCGCGGAAAATTGTTCGCCTTTTCCAAAACAATCTTGCAGGATAAGCTATGACACATAAATTATAAGCTAGGACTGTCGCGGCAAGATAAAAAATTTTTCAGCTTTCTGTTGTATATAAATACCATTAACAACAAAAAAACAAAGAAATATGTTAACCAGGTATCAGGCGAAAATTTCCAGAAAAAGGCTGCTCCCATTCCGAAGAATAGAGCATTAACAATTAATCATATATAAAATATTCTCCATGCTAGCGCTCGGGCATCGCGTCAGAAACGAATCGATTCCTCTCCTGACTACTGGGAAATAATAGTCTTGCTGATTTTCCATTGTCCAGCTCTGTATTTTTTACAAAACGAAATTAGCCAAGCAATGGCATACGCGGCCATCATAACTGCGTAACCATTCCGGATATATTTTTGATCCTTTGCAACTTAAATTCAGATATAAGGAATTATAAAAGAAGCAGCCAATGCCAAAAGCCACGCTCTCGCAATTGTACGGCGTCTCCAAAATAATGGATTGGAAAAATAGGAGAGCGCACTCATAAGCTAGCGGAATAATTGGAAAAAATAGAATCTTTATGATATAGTTTCTATATCATATGGGAAATAAAATATTCCTCCGAGGCTAATAATTAAACTAAATATATCCTAGCATAATTGCGGTGTCACTTTTTCAATAAACGCGACGCGTATAGCAAAAATAAGAGAATTGGCAAAAAAGTTATATAAAAGTAAAATCGCGATTTTTGCTATCTTGCGAATTACCATTTAGCATTCCAACAGATTTCACTAAAATCAGGGACTTGATAAAGAGGAGACATAACGGTAAAGTCTGTGCCATAATTATGTGTTTATTTAAAATTACGAAAATCCTCATTTATGTATCTTCTCATAGAATACGAGATAGCTGGAATTTTATTACTTAACCTATCCCACGGCCCTAAAAACGCTGGTTCTTCAAAGTTAAATATATTGTGAATAAATAGATATACATTGTCGACGCATATTCTATGGCCGCCTCCTTCTAGAGGGATTACTAGTGATTTTGATAAAGCATTAATAGATAAATCTCCAAATGCCAATTTTGGGGAGATATATATGCATCGGGACGTCTATAGAATTAAGCGCCTTTTTCCTGGTGACTTACTTCTTTCCACATTAAAGGCTGTTCTGATGTGGAATCGAAATTTCTTAGTTGATCGTCAAATATATTCTTTCTACATAACTGTTCGTATAATGAAGCGCGACAATTCTTGTTAAAAAGATTAGCTGTCAAATAATTTTTAATTTTAAATACATCATCAGTAAAATGAACCCATGGTATCCAATAAACAGACTGAATATATTTAGCGTAACGCTCAGCCCTCCCGCCAAATCACCGATGCCAATAGTCTCTCAAAATACCAATTACGGTCGAGATACCTGGATCGAATATCCATGAATAGCGTTTATTTTCAATAAAATCCGCGAGCTTTAACAAATCCTTTTCTTTTTTATTTAAATCCCCATACACATGCCTCCGCATATTTGTAAAATTTTTCTTGGCCTCGATAACCCCGTAAGCGTTTAATTTTTTTATAAGCTTGAATTCGTTTTCCGCGTCCCTACAAACGTCGCCCGTAGGCTCCGGTAGGGACAGGCTTTACATAATAGTGGAAGGGATCGATCCTCGGCCGAAAAGCAATAGTGTTCCGGCTATATTCCGGCTCCGACAGTTTCCCGTCATAGTTGAGGATCGCGCGCTCCAATGTTCGCGCGGTCTTTTCGAAATAAGTAACCGGCGGCCAAGGTTCAAAAAAAGAGGCATGCCCATGCTGTCAGGAAGTCTGTGGTAGGCTTAAACACGGTCGTAAACATTCTCATCCATAATTGCCACCAGAATTAGAAAGCGGATAAAAGTTAGGGTCTGTTTGTATTGACCGAAAGCCCTTGCCAGACGCGCAAATCCAGCTCGCGCAAAAATGCGTACAGCGGGCTTTAAATTCAAACTTGTACCCAAATCTCTTATTCTGAATGCAAACAGACCCTAGTCTTCTCCGGCGTCAATTTTTGACTCCGGCTTCCGTAGCATACCGACTCCTCCCGTGTTTTCGCTCCTCCTGTCTTGTTAATCGCGACCATCGCATCTTATATACCGACGCAATCTATTTTAACCAGTTCGCGCGGCTGACAAGCGCGTTTTTTCCGCAATACCCGGATAAACCATTCTGTCAGGACGCCGGTAAAGTCGGAAGAGTATAATTTTGGTATTAATCCAAAGCGTCGCCGTCGCGGATATTATTGCCTTATTTATTCGCTCGATTTATATTTTTTAGCGTCACGGGGGAATCGCCTCATCCGCGAGAATGACGCGGGGAGAGAAAAATCATGACATTCGCCGACAAATGTATTCT
>CAMWPE010000212.1 GCA_947176055.1 uncultured Desulfovibrio sp. | reverse complement strand
CAAATCGGAGAAATCCGCCATAAAACAGCACGCGCAAAGATCTGTCCTCTCGAGACGAGGCTGATTTAAACCTACGTTTTACGCGGGGGCGCCTTTTGTGTTAATTTTTTCCGGAAGGGAAAAAATGATGAAAAACGCGAATAGATTAAGCGACGCGCTCATGACTGGAGCGTCGGCGCTGGGGGCTTACGCCGTCGGCGCCGGGATAGTCGCCCATAATATCGCCAATGTCTCTACGGATAATTATAATCCCATTCGCGCCGATTATATTAATGAGGCCAATGGCGTAAGCGCGACTATAATTCCGGAGACCGCGAATACTGGTTCCCTCGAGGACGCCGTCGACAGACCCTCCGGAACCGAACTCTCAAGGGAATTCGCGGCTTTGATCGCGTCGAGCCGGGCTTTTGAAGCCAACGCCCGGGCGATTGTCTCTATCGATGACGCTATGGGAACGGTCCTTTCCATAAAGGGCTGAATCCCTCGCCGTATTACAGCCGGCTAAAATTTATATTAGACAGGAGGATTTCATGGGAAAAGGCCTGAAATTAGGCGCGTTGCTTCTGGGAACCGCGCTTGTTTTTGGATGCGCGAAAACGCCGGAGGAAACCGCCGCTCCCCAGCCGGTCAACGAGGAACAGGAACAGGCGCCGGAGACGAAAGAGCAAACCGTCAAAGCCCCGGAGACCGTGAAATTTCGGGCTAAAGCATCCCGGACCGTCGCGCGCAACGATTCGCGCACAGGCAAGAAACTGGTTAAAAAGGCTAAAACAGCTCTTGGGACGCCATATGTGTTTGGCGGCTCCAAACCCGGGGGATTCGATTGCTCCGGTCTTGTAAAGTGGACATATAACAGCGTGGGCGTGGATCTTCCGCGCACGGCGCGCGAGCAGTCGACCGTTGGTCTCAAGATTAACAATATTGAAGATATGCGCGAGGGCGACATCGTGGCCTTCAGGCATCCGAAGCGGGGCTACCACACCGGCATTTATATCGGCGACGGCAAATTTGTCCATAGCCCGAGGAAAAGATCTTTTGTCCGTATCAATTCCCTCGACGAACCATATTTCAACTCCACATTGCTTGGCGCGCGGCGCGTAGTGCCCGGCGAGACTTCCAATGTGGTAGCCGACGCTGAGAGCAGGCTGGAGAAATTTCTCTCCCAGCGCGGCGAGCTTCGGGTTACGCCGAAAAACGAAGCGGCGGTCTCCTCCTGGGCCGGAGTCGGCGCGAAAAAAGTCGCCTCGAAAACGGCGACGACCGTTAAAAAAGGAAAGGCTCGGGTCGCCAAAGGCAAAACAGCGAAAACTTCCGAGAAGAATGCCAAAGTCGCGGCCAAAAATTCTAAATCCCCCGTCGCGAACAAAAAGGCTAAATCCGGAAAAGCCGCCGTCGCGGTCAAAGCTTCCAAAAGCGGGAAACCGGTCGCGGCGAATAACGCGAAAAATTCCAAATCCGCGGCGACCAAAACCGTAGCCAAAAATTCGAAACACACGGCGGCCAAAAAGACCGCGGCCAAGACTGTGGCACAGAAGCAGACCCCGGTCAAAGCCGCCCAAAACGGCAAAAACGCCAAGTCTGCCAAAGCGGCGGTGGCTTCCCAGCAGAGCAAAAAGAAGGTCGCTCAGTCCCGTCGTTCGTAAAATGTCGCGGTTCCGGATTATCGCGCGGTTCCTCCGGAACCGCGTTTTATTTTGTCCGCCGACGCGGACTATCGCCGCGCTTAAATTACAAGATTGAGGGAGTATGCTGGTCAGCCGGCTCGCGCCCAGCCCGACGGGGCTATTGCATCCGGGAAATATCTGGAGCTTCATGCTATGCTGGCTCGCCGTAAGGAGCGGCGGCGGCCGGTTGTTGTTGCGGATGGATGATATCGACGGACCCCGCTCGCGTCCGGAATTCGCCCGCGCGATCATCCGGGATTTGCGCTGGCTAGGTTTTGATTGGGATGGCCCGATATACTGGCAAAGCGGGCGGACGCATCTCTACGCGGAGACTCTCGAAACTTTGCGGGAACGGAACCTCGTTTATCCCTGCTTTTGCACGCGGAAGGAATTGCGGGGACTGGCCTCGGCTCCGCATATGGGCGAAGCGGCCGTCTATCCCGGCCTGTGTCGCGATCTCGCGAAGGAGGAGAGGGAGGCGAAACTGGCGGCGAGGTTGCCTTTTTCCCTGAGGATCAAGACGCCGGATACTTCGTGCGTTTTTAACGATTTGATTCAGGGCGCGCGGAGTTTCCCGAATCATGGAGGAGACATCGCGGCCAGACGCTCGGATGACGTCTATTCTTATCAATTCGCGACGGCGGTCGACGATTTCCTGCTGGATGTCAATCTCATAGTCCGCGGCCGCGATTTGTTGTCCTCCGCGCCGCCTCAATTGTATCTGCGCGGGCTGCTAGGCGCGAAAACGGTAAAATTCGCCCATGTTCCCTCCTTGCTCTCTCCGGATGGGGAGAGGCTCGCCAAAAGGCATAAAGCCTCGAGTGTCGCGTCCATGCGCGAGCGGGGCGTAAGTCCGGGAAAGATCATTGGAGAGATCGCGGCCATGGCCGGAATGAATCCGGAGGGCGCTGACAGGACTTTGCGCGAGCTTATCCCGCGGTTCTCCTGGGATAAAATTCCTCGCGAAGATCTGATTTGGCCGGATACCCTATGAGAATTTATGAATCACATAGGTTACAACGCCCCAGATGTGGACATATTCGAGATTGGTAATTTCTATTTCGGGGTAGTCGGGATTCGCGGGAGCCAGCCAGGTTCGTTTGCCGCGGCGTTGCAGTCTTTTCACAAGCAATTCGCCGTCCACCGCGGCGATGACCACGCGATTATGGAGGGCTTCGCGGGAGCGATCGACCACGAGAAGGTCGCCGTCATGGATGCCGCACCCGATCATCGAGTCTCCGGCCGCGCGCAGAAAGAATGTCGCGGGGGGATTGGTCACGAGCAGTTCGTGGAGATTTATTTCGGAGTCGATATAGTCGTCCGCCGGCGACGGCCACCCTGCCTGCACCGGCGTGAGATAGAGCGGCGCTAGAGGAGGATTTTTCTCCTCCGGCGAAGCCGCGCCGATAATGCGCAAAGGTTTAAGGGCGTTCATGGGCGTCTCGGGGGTTGCGGACGCGGAGTTCAGGCAAGCGGAGCCTCGCGCCCCGATTTTTATAAGTCCCGGACGCGACTCTGTCCAGCGGTTATCGCGACAGTTCCGATGCGGTAAATAATGACAGAATTGAAAATGCCATTTATATTAGAGGAATGAAAGACAAGCGTGTCGAGGACGCGCCGGAGGCTCCAAATCCCCTGAAAACGGCGTGGAAGGCTGGGGAAGAGCGGGATGACGGCGATATTTCGCTCCTGCCCCTCTGCTGGATTATGGGGAGCGCGGCTTTTGTCTTCGTGCTTGTGGTAGCGGCGGTGGCGTGGCTTGTCATCAGTCGCAGCGAAAAAGCCATGTCGGATCTTCTAGCGGAAAAAGGCTCTTCCCTTCTGATGGTGCTCGAAAGCGCCCTGCGCACCGGGATGCGCGGGCCGGCCGGGTTGCAGTTGCAACCCTTGCTAGGCGAGATGACGAGGAGTCCGGATATAGAATTTGTAGCCGTCACGATGCCGGACGGGGTTATTCTGGCCCATTCGGATCGCGCGAGGATCGGCGAAAATCTGCAATATGAGGAGGACTTGCTGGACGCGGAGGTTCTCGCGGAACTCGATCCCGGCGACGATGAAAAATGGCGCGTGGCAAAGGTTGAGGGAAAAAGACTGTTCCTTCTTTATCGGCGTTTTACCCTGGGTCATAAGGATTGGGACAGGGACGTTCCGGCGCCGGTTATCTTCCTTGGAATGGATATTTCTCCTTTCGAAATAACCAGCGCGCAGAATCGCAGTTATATAATGATGTTGAGCGGGGCGATACTTCTCGCGGGTCTTTCCGGTCTGCTCGCTGTCATTTACGCCCAGAGAGCGAATGAATCCCGCGAAAAGCAGCGTCGCGCCGAAGGACGGCTGGCGAAGCTGGAAACAGAAATGCGCCGTCAGGAGAAACTGGCCGCCATAGGCACGCTGGCCGCGGGCGTGGCGCATGAAATTCGAAATCCCTTGAGCTCCATTAAGGGTTACGCCACGTATTTCAAGCAGAAAT
>CAMWPE010000211.1 GCA_947176055.1 uncultured Desulfovibrio sp. | reverse complement strand
GGCCCGCGCCGCGGCCGAATCCTCCGCTCAAGAAGCCGCGGCCGCAAGAAAGAATACGATCTGGCGCTGGCCGGATCGCGCTCCCAGGAAAAGGAAGCCGCCGCGGACGCCTCCGCCGAAGCTTCCGCCGGCGTGGCCGAAATTGAATCCTTGACCGACGACGCCCTCCTACTGGCGCCGCGTTCCGGACAGATAGACCGGGTATTGCTTGTCGAGGGCGAGCTGGCCTCCGCCGGTTTCCCCATTCTGACGATCGTCGACCTCGCCGATCAGTGGGTTACTTTCAATATCCTCGAGAAAGATATGCCCTCCATAAAAATGGGCGAAGTTCTGAAAGCGTCGGTTCCGGCAATTGCCCGGAATAACGTTGATTTCCGGATATATTATATCAGCCCCCGGGCTAATTACGCGACCTGGCGCAGTACGCGGGAGGATTCCGGGTACGATATGAAAACTTTTGAAGTTCGCGCCCGACCGGTCGGAAACGAGCCAGGTCTGCGCCCGGGCATGAGCGTGCTTGTAAAGCGGCCATGAACGCCCCCTGCTCCTGGTTCGCGGCGCTTTGCGACGTCTTTGTCCGCGAAATCAAGGGAATATATCAGAGCCGCGGCATTGTCGCTTTCTGCTTTTACGCGCCAGTCTTCTGGATCCTCGTAGTCTGGGCCCTTTTGGGAAACGGAATTATCCAGAAAGCCAAAGTCGCTTTTATCGATAACGACCGGACGCCGTTGACTCGCGAGATAGCCCGCGCTATTTCGGCGCAAGAATACATTGGGCTGGAGTCCTGGACCGATCCGCGCTCCGCGCTTGACGCGCTTGCCGCCGGAGAAGTGTACGGAGTGTTATTAATTCCCGCCGGCTATACCCGCGACAGCTTGAAAGGACGGGGCGGAAGCCTTGTCCTGTGGGCGGACGAAAACCGTTACGCAGTAGCGGGTACATTGCGCGTAGGCTTGAACGAGGTCATGAGCGCGATCCATATTCAGGATGTTTACGCCAGCGTCCTGAAAACCGGCGCGGGACCGACCATAAGCCGACGCCTTATCTCCGCGGTCCATTCCGATTTTTATTCCCTAGGCAATCAGGAAGGCAGCTTCCTCGGATTCCTTGGCGGCACTCTTATCCCGTCTTTGATAATGATCGCCGCCATGTTCGGATTTCTTACCGCCTTTCTGCGCGAACTCTGGCATAAATCCGTTTCGCGTTGGCTTGCTTGCGCCGGAGGGCGGTTTTCGGTTGCGATTGTCGGCAAATTGCTCCCTTGGTATTTTATCTACTCCCTGATTTTCATGTTTTATATGGCGCTCTTCTCCGGCGAGGGCGGCTTTAATATTACTGGGCCGGTTTTCGCCTGGGCCTTGCTTGGATTCCTTTGCCTGGCCGATTTCGCGTCCGTAGCCATTCTTATCGCCGCACTCTCGCCCACATGGAGAATGGCGCTCGTGGCCGGCGCCGGTTACGCCGCGCCCGCTTTGCCTTTCACTGGATTTTCAATTCCACAGGATTCCATGGGCGAGGCGGCGCGAATCTTTGGAGAATGTCTTCCGCTCACCTGGCTGGTTCAGGGTCAGGCCGACGTCTGGACCCTGGGCTCTTCCCTTGCCGATCTGGGCGCGCCCCTGGCGGCAATGGCCCTCTTAATATTCATTCCGGCTTCGATAGGCGCGCCGCTTTTGAAAATCATATATGGAAAACGCGCGATGAAGGAAGAGCGCGCGTCATGAAATCCCCCTTCGCCTGTTTTCTCCAGACACTGCGCGCCTGCGTTACGGACATGTCCTGCGCGCCTTTTTTCCTGGTCGCCGTCCTCTTCTACGCTTTTTATTATTGCTGGCCTTATCAAGCGCAGTTGCCCGAGCATATTTACGCCGCGATTATTGACGAGGATCAATCGCCCTTGTCCCGGCGCCTGGTTCAGTCGATTATAGCTTCGCCGGATTTTCGCGTTCTAAAGTCTGGGGTTGATCGTCCGGCGGCCATAGAAATGATGAAAAAAGGCGAAATCTCGAGCATTATCGGGATCCCTTCCGATTTTGAGAAGGATGCCCTGAATGGCGTCCCGACCGCTATAACCCTCGTTACTAACGGCGCCTTTCTCGTGGTGGCGCGAATGCAGGTTTCGGGAGCTTCGGCTGTCCTGGCCCGCGCCGCCGCCGAAGCCGTAGCCTTTCGCGTGGCCATGGACGGCGAATCCGTCGGCGATCTTGCGCTCGCGACGCTCGATAACGCGCCGCTTGTCGTCACCCAGGCCATGTATAATGATATTTCGGGCTATTTGAGTTTCGCCGTGTCCATAGTGTTCGTTATTATCTTCCAATCGATAATGCTCTGCGGCTTATGTATGCTTCTCAACGACTGGTTCTCCCGGCCGGTTTATCCGGATCCCCTCGTCCTTTCTTTCGGTTCGCCGCGATACCTTTTTGCCCTGATCGCGCCTGTTATGTGTATCTGTTTTTTCTGGGTTCTCTTCGTCGAAGGTTTCGCTTTCGCTTGGCATGGCATTAACTCGTTTCAAAATATACCGGCTACATTGCTCTGCGGCGGATTCTTCGCATGGGCCATTTCGTCGCTGGGTCTTTTAATAGGAATGCTGTTTAAAAATTCCCGCTTCGCCATTCACGCGATTATTATTTCTTCGCTTCCTTGCGTTTTCATATCTGGCAATCTCTTTCCTTGGAACAATATCCCGGTTTACGCTCGCCTTCTGGCGTGGTTCTTCCCAAGCACGCCCGGATCGGATTGCATGTTGCGCGCCTCCCAGGCCGGCGCGACTCCGGACGAAATTTATCCCTATCTTGTTCATATGCTCTTTTTGGGAATTATATATTTTATACTTGCGTGGCTGGTCTCGCGAAAATATAAAGGCGAAAAGGGAGAAAGCGCGATGGCGGATCAGGAAAGATCGCTTGCCGGACTTGCTCCGGATCCGCGTTCGTCTATATAATGAGGAAAACAAAGTTTGCCATGTCTCTCTTCGCGTTTGACGCTCTCGCGTATTTTGAAAAACCTAAAGCCTTGGGAGCGCCCGGGAATCAAGCTAAAATTCAAGCGGACTCTTCGCGCGATTTTTCCGTCATGCAAACGGAAAACGCTAAAAAAGAGCTTGCGACCAAAGGGGATATTTTAGAGGCGCGCCTCGAACTGGAGACGAAAATCAAGGACGCCGAATTTCGCTTGGTCGAACGGATCGAAACTGGCAAAACGGAAGTTCTTAAATGGCTTATCGGAATCTCCTTACGCAATCAGCTTTGCTAATCGCTGTTTTCGGCAATGTTAAATAAACAGCGTCGCGTTTGACTGATCTCCGCGCTTCGCGGTTTTTTAAGTTCGAAAAAATATCTTTTTATTCCCCGTTTCCGGCTTCCATCCCCTCGCCGTCCGGAATAGTTTCGACCTCGCGGCATATATCGAAAAGCTCGTCGGCCAGATACGCGCGATCCGGATTATTCATTAACGCGAGAATCTCCGGTTCAGTATAGGGCATTGGCCCGCAAGAGTTGCGGACAATATTGTTGTCATAAATATTCTCCGCTTTAAATATTTTCATCGCCGCCTGTATGGGCGGATATTCCATGCATTTTTTCATATCTACCCGTTTTTCGCCGTCCAAAAATTCCCAGCATTTCGCGAACAAACCCCAGTCGAGCGTCTTACCGTAATAATCCGCGGCGTAAACGCCAACGACCAATTTCTTTCGGGGATAGTCGATGTGGATAAAATATGTCTCTTCGCCGGATTTATTTGGCCAGGAGAAAGCGCGAATTTCTCCCAAAACTCCCCGCCTCCGCAACTCTTCCGTCAGACGGTTGATCCAGCGGTTGATAATTAAATTTACAGCGTCTTCGTAATTATCCCGAATCATTCGCGCCGCGCTCAATTCCGGCTCGCCGCGCTCCGCTATATATCTGGTTATTTCCTCTTTCATAACAATCCGTCCTTTCCCCCATAGATGTTCTTCGAGACTGGCAAGAAAATCGTTAATAAAAATTTTTACTCTTTCCGGAGTCGCGGACGCGCTTTTTCGCAATTCTTCCATGACGGCTAGCCACGCCAAAGGCGCGCAATGGCCTCGATAGAGTTCCGCTTCTTCCGCGGGCAACGATTCGGGAGACGGATTATGACCTTACGGCGTAAGATAGATAAGAAAATACCGTCTGCCGCCGGCGCCGCGCTTGAGCCAGCGGAGATAATCCGCGACTTGCCGCTGCTGATCTTCCGCCCAGCGCTT
>CAMWPE010000210.1 GCA_947176055.1 uncultured Desulfovibrio sp. | reverse complement strand
TGCCTTGTCTCGTGGGCTCGGAGATGTGTATAAGATCCAGGAATCATAATGCCCGATTCCACAACTCTCGCGGATTACGCGCTGACCCGGCTGAACCGCGTCCTGACGAGTCTGGTCGTTCATACGGGGAAAATGGCCGACAATATGAATCTGTCCTACGGACTTTTTTTCTCGCAAAGGTTGCTGACCGCGCTCATCGACGCTGGACTTCCCAGACAAAAAGCCTACGAGCTCGTTCAGAGACTGGCCATGCGTTGCTGGAGCGAAAAAATTTCTTTCCCCGAACAGGTTCGGGAAGATCCGGAGTCGCGCGAGATCCTTGGCGAAAAACTCGACGAGCTTTTCGACCTGTCCTACTATTCGCGCTGGGAAGACTTCATATTTAATCGCGTTTTTTCCTGACTGGATCGCCGCGGTTCCGGCGCGAAAAATCAAGCTCCGCGCGGCGGAAAGACAAAGGACTTCGCATGAAAGAACAGAAACGTCGTCTCGCCAGGCTGTTGCTGGAAAAGTCCTATCGCGAGGGCGACTTCCTTCTGGCTTCCGGCAGGCGAAGCGACTATTATTTCGATTGCCGCGTAACCGCCCTATCCGCGGAAGGTTCCTGGCTTATCGGCTCGCTTTTTAACGATTTGCTAAAAGATCTTGCCATCGCGGGAGTCGGCGGCATGACCATGGGAGCGGATCCCCTGGTCACGGCGGTCACGGTAGTATCCCAGGAGCGGGGCAGACCGCTCAACGGGCTTTTGGTGCGGAAGGAAGCGAAAGGCCACGGCACGGGGCAATATGTGGAGGGAGCGGGCAATTTCCAGGCGGGAGACAACGTAGCCATGCTGGAAGACGTGGTCACCACGGGAGCGAGCCTGCTTAAGGCCTGCTCGCGCGTCCGGGATCTTGGCCTGAACATCGTCGCCGTCTGCTGTATCCTTAACCGTGAGGAAGGCGGAGCGGAAGTTCTGGCGGAAGCCGGTTATAATCTCCTGTCGCTCTTTACCCGCGGGGAGTTGCTAAAAATTGCGGCGTCCTGACCGGAATTCTTTCGGACGGGCGATTATCGCCCCTATCCTCGCCGTCCTTCTTTTTTGCCCTGGTTTGGCGCTCTGCGACGACTGGGCGGCTCCGTTAAACGATACCGCGGCTCCGCCGCGGCTGGTGGGCGTGGACAAGAAGAACCGCACTTTCAATTTTTTCGAAAAGAAAAGCCCTCTCAAACTCCGTTATTCCTATCCCTGCGTGACTGGGCAACTGCGCGGCGACAAGACGCGGATCAATGATTTGCGCACGCCCGAGGGCGTCTATTTCGTCGAATACAAAATCGCGAGCGGGCTGGATTTTCGCGAATACGGCGGCGTAGCCTACACCCTGAACTATCCCAATCCAGTGGACCGGTTGCGCGGCAAGACGGGGCATGGGATCTGGATTCACAGCAAAGGCTTCGAGCTGGCTCCCACGCGCGGTTGCGTCGCCATCGGCCTGAAAGACATAGCCGAAGTCGGACCGCTGCTTTCTCCGGGAACGGCGGTGGTGGTGGGGGAGGAGTTGCGGGAACCCGACGGCGACGGCGACGAAACCCTGAACAATCTCAAGGAAAAAATGCGCTCCTGGAGCGAAGCCTGGTCAAACCGTTCGCCCGAGCTTTTTAAATATTACGATCCGGCGGCCTATACGCTGGCCACAGAGAATTTCGCCTCTTTCCGTCTGAACAAGGAAAGACTTTTCAAGATCCTGTCGTTTATCAAAATTTTTAATCGCGAAATTCATGCCCTGGAGGGGCCCGGTTACTGGGTAACATGGGCGGAGCAACTCTATACGGCGTCCAATCTATCCACAGAGGGCGTCAGGCGTCTCTATTGGCAAAAAGGGGACGACGGCGATTTCCGCATAGTGGGTATGGAGTGGATTCCCCGCGACGTGGGCATGCGCGCCGAGCTAAAACAGGGCAAGCTGGTAGCCGAAGCCGCGCGTACCGTAGCGACTGACGCGGCCTCCGAAGCCCCGGTCGCGCCAAGACTGGATATGCCCGAACAGGCTCCGGAGAAGACCGGGGCTAGCAGAGAGCGGATCCAGGGCAATCTATTCGCGGGCCTGAATATTTCCGCCGAAAAACTTGCGGCTGCCAGCGAGCCTCTGGTGCCGAAGAAACGTCCTCGCGGCGTTCCGCCCGACGAAATCGAGTGGGGCAAAGGCAAGAAGATGAATGACGAAGGAGCGGATACGCCCCGGTCGCCGGCTCCTCATCTGATTCTTCAGGATACGGGACGCAAACCCGCGTCCGCGTCGTCAGAAAACAGCGAGCAAAGGGCGACCGCCGAGCCCGCGACAGTCGCGCCCGAAGGGCCAAAGCCGGAAGCGCCCAAACCAGTCGCGGCGGAGCCGGAACCGGAAATTATTATGGAGGAAAAGGAGCTGGCCGCGAAGTTCGACGCATGGCTCGACGCCTATACGAGCAAGGATCACGCCCTGCTGGAATTTTACGACTTCCAAAATTTCAACAGCCGTCCCATTCCTGGGGCAACGCGTCGGCTTTCTCCGCTCTCGGTAAAGCAGAGATTGAACGCCGACTTAAAAGCTCCGTGGCTCTTCGTGGTGGCGAACCCGCCGAAAATCGACGTCAAAGGCTCTCTGGGCAAGTCCGAAGCGGAAATGATGATCGTAGGTCCGCAAGGGGCGCGCGAAGGTTTGCAATCGCTTTGGTGGCGGAAAAACGCCAAGGGCGAAATTAACGTGATCAGCGCGGACTTTTCGCCGTCGGACGTCGATCTGGACAGTCGTTATCTGGAGCTGGTCAGTCGCGATATAGGAAAAATGCTGGAAGGGTGGCGACTGGCGTGGGAACAGGCCAGGCTTGACGATTATATGTCCTATTACGCTCCGAACGCTACCCAGTCAAAGCGCTCCGGATTGAAAAGCATCAGACGCAACAAAGAGTTGCTTTGGGACAAGGTAAAACCGGCTTATATCCAGTTCAGCGGCATGCGTTTCAGCCCTGATAAAAAGGGATATATCCGCGCGGACATGAATCAGGCATACGCCGACAGCTCCGGAAAAAAGGACAAGGGTCTCAAAACTCTTATCCTGAAGTACGACGGGCATCGATGGTTAATTCAGCGGGAAGACTGGATCGCGGAAAAGCCGGGGGCGGCGACGACTAATTAGCGCTAACATCGGGTTAAAATATCAAGGGCGTTCTTTGCGGAACGCCCTTTTTATTCGCGGAGAACGGGAGTTGTCAGTTTTTTAGATGATAAACCTTGCTGACAATTTTCCAGTCGTCGCCGTCCTTGACCAATGTAAACATATCCGTAAACAGGGCGCCGTCAAAATCCGATTCCAGTCGAACCATGGCAACGTCTCCGGCGACGGAGCAGGCTGTTATTTCGCCGGAAGCGGGCCTTTTTTTCTCGTCAAAATATTCGTAAAGGAGGTCGATTGGAACAACATTCAGTTTTCCGTCCGCGCTCCAGCTCATTGTAGCTTTTTCGGCGAAGCCTTTTTCGGCCGTTTTCCGTGAGCCGTCGGGCGCCGCCTGTAGATAATAGCCGATAGATTTCAGGATTCCGGCTTTTTCGTCCTGGGTCATCGCGCAAGCGGCGTTGTCGGCGATCTTTACTGGCATGGTTTCTCCTTTTGTTTGAGCCGCGATCAGCGTAATTGTTATAATGAGCGCGGCCGCGGGGATACAAATAAATTTTCGCATACGACCTCCGGCGTTATTTTTAGTGAATGTTACAAATAACTGGCGATTTGTCAACGCGATCGCCGGAAAATTTTAATTTTTAGCGACCAAATTGGCAAAACCGCCGCGCGAGGAGAGACAAAAATCGCGCGAATTCCCCCGGATCGCGTCGCCTGGCGATATTGGCGCGTCGGGGCGGTTTCCGGCGAATCCGCCGCGAAAGCGTCCGCCAGAGGAAAACGCTTCGCCGTTAGTGACACTTCGAGCGACTCTCCAGGCAGGCGAAATTTAATGGAAATTAAAAATCCCGGGTCACCAACGCGTTCGACGGGCGATTGGGAACAGTTTATCGCAACGCGCTGTCGACGCCCGGTTAAAAGCCCGCGATTTTCGCTAATTTTAGTCCCTTTAATGACATTTTCGCGGATTTCAATTAATATACTCGCGAGAAGAATCAACGTTAACGCGGCGCGTCAAAGTTATGAGCTATCATGAGAAACTCAATATAATATATATGCGCGACAACGGTCCGCGACGAAGTTTCCGGATCCGCAGGAGACTATTTTATATCTTCGCTTTTATC
>CAMWPE010000209.1 GCA_947176055.1 uncultured Desulfovibrio sp. | reverse complement strand
TTTATTTCACTCAGAACCCGCCATCCGACATCTAGCCTAGTCTCGTGGGCTCGGATATTTTTATAAGAGACAGGAGCAAGGCCTGAAAATAAAAACCGGTGCCGCCGACAAAGACGGGAGTTTTGCCGCGAGCTACAAGATCCTGGAGGACGGGAGCGACGAATTCGAGCCATTTGCCGGCGCTGATTTTTTCGCCGGAAGGGAGGAAACCAAAAAGATAATGGGGGATCCCCGCCTTTTCGCTTTCGTCGGGCTGGGCTGTGACAATGGGAAAGTCGGCGTAAACCTGCCGCGAATCGGCGTTAATTATTTCGCCGTCAAGCTTTTTGGCCAAAGCGACGGCCAGCGCGGTTTTGCCTGTCCCCGTCGCGCCAGCGAGGCAGATCACCGGCGCCGGGGCGTCAGCTCTCATGGGATTTATCGTATTCTTCGGGGAATTTTTCCCGCAACGCTTTCAGGACGTTTTCCGGAACCAGTCCTTTTATATCCGCGCCCTGCGCCGCGGCGGTCTTGATCATGGTGGAGCTGATATAAAGCCATTGATAATCCGTCATCATGAAAATCGTCTGGATCTTTTTCTCCAGCCGTCTGTTCATAAGCGCGAGCTGGAATTCGTATTCGAAATCGGACACCGCCCGCAATCCCCGGAGAATGACGTTTATGCCATGACGCCGGGCGAACTCCACGGTGAGACCTTCGAAAGGCTCGACAACCACGCGCGGATCATGGGCGAAGGCGCCCCTGGCCAGATCCACGCGTTCCTCGAGGGTAAAAAGCGGTTTTTTGGTCGTGTCATTCGCCACACCCACGACAAGACGATCAAAAATTTCGCAACCGCGACGGGCAAGACTCACATGCCCGCTGGTAATGGGGTCAAATGTCCCCGGGTAGAGGGCTGTCTTCATCTTTTCTCCAGATACTCAGGGATGTTTGGCCAAATTGGCGCGCGACAAGTTTTTCCAGACAGGGAGGCGCTTCCGGATCCGCGTCCGGCTCGAGCTCGGCTACGACGAAGCATCCCGGCGCCATCCAGGCGCCGGACAATAACTTAAATACCGGCCGGGCCAGATTCTCGCGATAAGGCGGATCAATAAAGATAACATTAAAAGGCGACGGCGGATACGAGCGCAGGAAACGGATGACATTTTCCTGGACGACGCGGCATTTATCGCCCACGCCCAGCTCCGCTACGGAGACGGTCAGCCCGGAAACCACGGGTCGCGAGGATTCGACAAGCACGGCTTCGGCCGCGCCGCGACTTACGCATTCCAGGCCCAGACTGCCGCCGCCCGCGAACAGATCAAGGACGCGCGCGTTTTCCCAGACAAAACCGCGGGCTTCCAGCATGGAAAAAAGCGATTCGCGGGTCCTGCCCATGGCCGGACGCATGCCTTTTCCCGCGACAGTCCGGATCTCCCGGCCTCCCAGGAACCCAGAAATTATTTTCATAACCGCTCCCGGCGATCGACTCCTCAAAGGGCGCGAAGCCGCGAACGGAAACGCGTCGCCCCCGCCGGCTAAAATGCCCCAGGAGACGTTCTTTTTCAAGCCCGGAGTCCGGGGGCGGATTTCGCCGCGGCTCCGCCCGGTAACTCCGGCGACCGGCGATTTTAATGGTCCCGCGCTGAATCGCTCGAGGAAATTGGGATAAACGCGGTAAAAAAATTTTAAAATGTTACGCTTTTTGATTGCGAAGGTAAAGAATTTATCTTAATACCTTTTATAGGATCGCCAGCGCCGTTTAAAAATATATTTATCAAATATATTAATTTTCGCCGGCCCCGGACCCGGCGGCCGATTTTAGCGACAGGGATCCCGTCTATGGCAATTCTGGAACAGCGCTTTTACAAGAGGAAAGAATGGGCAGATTTTCGGGTTTCGAGGAAATTTACAGCGCCTTGTATGTGGATTTTGACAATATTTATTCCCGTTTGGCTGAGACCGATCCGGAAGCGGCGAGGGTTTTCGGCTCGGCGCCGTCCAAATGGGTCAGATGGATTGAAAATCACGCTTTGCGGATCCTGTACGGCGACGGCGTCAAGCGCAGGATCCTGAAGAGGGCCTGCTATTTCAATCCCCAGAGATATCAGGATTTCCGGACTCCTTTCATAAAGGCGGCCTTTCAGGTGATAGACTGTCCGCCGCTGACCGCGAGAGGAAAAACCGGCGCGGATATTCGTCTTGTGATGGACTGCATGGACGATTTGAATCATCCCACCAGATTTGACGAGTTTATCATAATGTCCGGCGACGCGGACTTCACGCCTTTGCTCATTCGCCTGCGCGAGCGCGCCCGCAGGACTCTGGTGCTTTTCGCGGGTTACTCGTCTCCGGCCTATACGGCCGCGGCTTCCTGGCGGGTGCGGGAGGACTGGTTCGTCGCCCAGGCCCTGAAAGGAGACGACTACGAGCGCGAGGACGACGGGACGGAGCATGGCGCGCTGGGCGAATCAGGCATGATAGCCGACGACAAACTGGCCCGTGCGATTTTCTGACGTAATTTAGAGCGGCGATTAAAGACTCTCCGCGCTTGGCGACCGGTTAGCGCCGGTCGCCTTTTATTTAAAGAACGCCCGGCCCGGGCTCCGTTCCCATTAACAATATGAGTTCCGGTTGGGGACGCGGCTTTAAATCCCGCGAAAAATTTTTAATGGTCAACCGCGGTTTTATTTTTCTCAAGAATTCCGGCCAGCGCCGACAGCGCCTAATCTCTATGTCGTCCCTATTTCCCGTTTTTTTTCCGCGGACGCGCGAATATCCTTCGTTGGCGCGAGAAAACACGGTCAGGGTCGCGGATTATTCTCCGCGACCAGGCGGCCTCTGTCTTGTCCGAGCCCGATCCCTCCGCTATACTGTTCCCGCGAGACGAGTAACTAAAAAAAGGATCCCCATGCCCTCTCCGAACTGGATCGGCAAGGAAGCCGTCATCCGGCATCAAAACGACGTCCCCATGCGCCAGCTTGAGGACGCGCCGGAATTGTCCCATGGAGACGATTCCGGCAATCTCCTCGTTCAGGGCGACAAGCTCCATGCCCTGTAGGCGCTCCTGCCCAGATACGCCGGCAAGGTAAAATGTATTTATATAGTTCCTCCCTACAATACCGACAACGAAGGCTGGATCTATAACGACAATGTCAACAGTCCGGAGATCCGCCGCTGGCTGGGCGAAGTCGTGGGAAAAGAAGGCGAAACCCTGGATCGTCGCGACCGCTGGCCGCGCATGATGTATCCCAGGCTCGCGCCGTCGCGGAAATTTTTGAGCGAGGACGGCATTATAGCGGTGTCCATTGACGATAACGAGCTTGGCAATCTTCTGGCTCTCATGGACGAAATTTTTTCGCCAAAGAATAGACTCGCTCTCGCGCCGGTTTTGGCGGAGCCGTCCGGCGGCAAAAGCAAGGAAGCCTTGAGAATTGGGCACGAGTATCTGGCGATTTTTTCCAAAGGGAAAAATTCCAATCTACAGTATGACAAGAAAGAGAATTCCCCTCACGATTTTTATGATGTAGATGGAGCGTATTCAAAAGGAGAAAAGCTCATTAAATGGGGTTCAGCTTCATTAAGAAGAGGTAGGCCAAAAATGTGGTTTCCCCTAACTGCTCCGGATGGCACAGAGGTATATCCTATAAGAAATGACGGAAAAGAAGGACGCTGGCGGTGGGGAAAAAGCAAACCCGCTATGAAAAGATTATTATAGGATCCATCACAGGCTGTATGGGAATTACGTAAGTTTGACAAAGGAGTGTCAATTGACGGAAAAGAGCAACGTTGGGTTCTCAACGAAAAAATAAGAACTACAGAAAAAGAATTTGGCTGGCATACCTGGCTGGACAAGATCGGTTTTAACGCGTCCGGCACGAAGGACATAAAAGATATTTTTTGGCGACAAAATATTTGATACGCCAAAGCTTGTGTCGCTGATGCAGTGGCTGGTAAATCTGGTCGCCGACAAAGACTCCATAATCCTTGATTCCTTCGCCGGATCGGGGACTACCGGGCGCGCCGTCCTGAAACAGAATGCCGAAGACGGCGTGAATCGCCGTTTCATCCTCATCGAATGGACAAAAATATAGCGGAAAGGGTGACGGCGGAGAGGAGCAGGCGCGTCAGCGCGGGCTACAAAATTCCAAAGGCCAGCGCAGCGACGGTCTGGGCGGGGGGTTTAAATTCTGTCGTCTTTCGGACGAGCCTATGTTAGACGCCGACGTAAAGATATGGGCTTATTTTATTTTTGACGGTCTGTATGGTTATGTTTGGTTCATGG
>CAMWPE010000208.1 GCA_947176055.1 uncultured Desulfovibrio sp. | reverse complement strand
GATCTCGATGCGTCGCGCCCGCGAGGAACTCTCCATCTTCGCCGGCCGCGAGGCGTGGAAACTCTTTTATTCATGTTTTCTCTGGACTTGCGCCTTTGTTTTTTTATTCTGGATAAAAGGCGACTTTATCCGGCTGGCCGCTTATATGCGAAACACGAGCGCGGAGGAGGAGCGGGAAAGGAGCGTAGCCGCGGGCGATATTGAGACCGATCTCGTTTCGCCCGCGAGGGGACGCGCCTACCAGCGCGACAATCCCGACGCTCAACGCGTTACTGCGGGAATGTTCCGCCAGACTTTTGGTCGCGCTCCGCGACTTATCAGCGCGCTTTACGCGGAAGGGGAAATCGCGGGATTATGTCATCTTGGAAGGATTCTGGAACAGGCCGCGCCCTGCGTGGGGGCGCAAAAACTGGAGCGAGCCGCTCGCGATATGCAAAAAGTCCTGAATGATCCCGAAAACGAAGCTACCGCGGGACCCGTGGAAGAATGCGCCAGGACTCTCGAAGAAACCCTCCTGGCTCTGACCGGGGATATTCGGGACAGCGGAGAAACCTCCCCGCCCGATTCGCCTTCGGCGGACGAGCCGGAAATCGCCGGATGCGAGAAGGAAGAATAAAATGGGTTTTTTTTCCGTATTTAAAAAAATTTTTGGGAAGGATGACAAAACCGTCGATAAACCAAAACTTCAGGTCGGCGAGTCCGCGACGGCGAGCGCGGAGACCGCGCCAGGCGTCGGATCCGCGTCTCCGGAACCATGCCCGCGCGTCGAAAAGCCGGTCTCCGCGGCTCCCGCGCCTGAAAAAAAATCGCCTGACTCCGGCGCGATTGTCGGCGAAACAATAGAAAAAACGACCGGATCAAACTATACGGGGGAAAAAGCTCAACACTTACCTGGCCCGGATTCCAAATCCGGCGAAACTCTCCCCGAAGAAACGGAGCAAGGCGAAGAGCGGCCGGAAATGATAGTTGTCGCCGAAACCGGCGACGACGCGACGCTGGTGAGACTGCGGGCGGCGGAACCGCGGCTTTCGGCGTGGCTTGACATCATTCTGGAGGGCAGGGAGCAGGCGGACGAAGAGTTCTGGCGCCGGTTGCGTTTCCTCCTGACGGCGCTTGACGCGCCCCAGGCTGAAATTGACGTTTTTCTCAAGGACTTTGAAAAATGGCTCGATGATATGGAATACGTCTATGTCGACGAATTCCGCTCCGAGTTGCAATACAGGCTGGCTCTGGCCCTTGATCTGGAGGACGAGGAAGACGAGAGGAACAGACTTTTTCTTAAGCTGGCGGAAGGGTTGGGCAAAACCCGGGAGCGTCTGGGCAGGGGCCTGGATCTGTTGCTTAACTCTCGCGAGCGTCTGGATCCGGCTTTCTGGGAGGAGCTGGAAGAGCTGTTCATAATGGCCGATCTTGGGTACGATTCGTCCGTCGCCCTGACCGAAAAATTGCGGGAAAAGGCGGAGAAGGAAAAGATCGACAATCCAGCCGAAATAAAACGGTTGTTGCGAGAGACCATAAATGAGATCTTCGCCAGACCCAGAAGCATAAAGGCCGTGAACAAGCCGGAAGTTATCCTGCTGGCCGGCGTGAACGGCGCGGGCAAGACCACGACCATCGCCAAATTGGCTTACAGGGAAAAGATGCTGGGCAAAAAACCGCTTATTGTCGCGGCCGACACGTTTCGCGCGGCGGCGATGGAGCAACTCGAAGTCTGGGCGAAAAGAGTGGGCGCGGACTTTTACGCCAAAAAGGCCGGTTCCGATCCGGCCGCCGTGGCTTGGGAGGGCATGGACTACGCCTTGAAAAACGGAGTCGATACAGTGTTTATCGATACGGCGGGACGGTTGCAGACCAAGACGGATCTAATGAGGGAACTGGGCAAGATAAGACAGACGCTGGAAAAAAAGCATCCGGGCAGTCCCCACAGAAGCATTCTTGTGTTAGACGCGACTACGGGACAGAACGCGCTTTCGCAGGCGAAACTTTTCAAGGAAGCGGCGGGAGCCAACGAGATTATTCTCACCAAACTGGATGGCACGGCCAAAGGCGGCGTCGCCATAGCGGTCGCGATGCGGGAAGAATTGCCCATCAGCTTCGTAGGTCTTGGCGAAAAACTGGAGGATTTGCGGCCTTTCGACGGCGAAAATTTCGCGGCCGCGCTTCTGGATAGGGGACAAGAAGACGCCGCGTAAAAGACAAGAGGCTCGCCGGAATTTTTTGACAGGAATAGCGGGATTTATATTGACGGGAGCGCGGCGATATAGCTAAATATAAATTTGTGACGCGCGGACCGGTTAACGAGAACGGCCTTCGCGATTCCGCAATCGCATCGAGCCAACGGGAGGATGGCATAGAAAGCAAACAGTCCCCTAATCAAAGCGTGATCGACGAACTGGAAAACTCCAAGAACGAAGTTTTGAAACGCGTGGCCGAGAAGCTGAAAACGCAACTGGAATCGGATTCCGTATGCTCCGGACACAGCTCGCATACTTCCGGACCCGGCGGCCGCACGCACAATTCGACGACAACTCATTAAGGACGTTCCTATATCGGATTAGCCGCGGGACGGCGATAAAAATTCGCGCGAATGTACTTAACCAGCCAGCATTCGTTCCTATTCAATTAATGCGAGCCAGTATGAGCGACGCGTCTTAATTCGGAGCGCGTCGCTTTCGGGCGGAGATTTTAAACGATTCGTCCTCGAAATTTTATCAGTCGTCGTCGCGGTTTCGCCTTGATTAATTTTGCCGCGTCTTTACCGCGTCACGAAAACCTATTGGCGTCCTTTGGCAATAACATATTATCGTCTTGAAAATTAAATATAGGGCCGCTATACCGGCGACGCGTCGCGAAGAGGCTGTGAAAATTGTCCGCGACGGCGGTCGCCATCCAGGCAAGCGATAATTAAAACTAATCCCCAATCACGACATCAATCAAGATTCGCGCGCGAGCGCGCCGCGAGGGCAAAGCTTTGTCCGCTCCAATGTCGAGTTTTCTTATCAAGGTGCACAGCAGATGCAATCTGATGTGCGACTATTGTTACGAGTATAATTGCGGCAACACATCCTGGCGCGCGAAACCTCGCGAAATGTCCTGGGAGGTTTATACGCGGGCTGTAGACCGCGTTCTGGAGCACGCCGAAAAACATGGTCTAAAAGATATCTTTTTCAGTTTCCACGGCGGCGAGCCGCTTTTGCGGAAACCGGATTTTTTCCGGCGCGCCGTATACCGCGCGCGCGAAATTTTCAACGCGCGCGGCATTAATATTGAATTCGGCATGCAATCCAACGCCACCCTGCTTACCGAGGAGATGGCCGATACCCTCAATGAATTAAAAATCGGCATAGGGGTTAGCCTGGACGGTCCGGAAGAGATTCATAACGAATTCAGGATCTATTCCACAGGCTAGCCGTCTTACGCCGACGCGCGGAAAGGTCTTGAGCGTCTCCTCTCGCCGGAGCGGCGGGGAATTTGGGGCGGCTTTCTCACAGTTATTAATTTAAGACATGATCCTCGCGTCATCTTCGATCACCTCGCTTCTTTTGATCCGCCCTCCATGGATTTCCTTGAGCCGCATGGCGCCTGGAACAAATTGCCAGCCGGTAAAAACACTCCCGACGACACAAATTACGGCGATTGGTTAATCGCTTTGTTTGACTACTGGTATGACACTCCTAGAGGCAAGCTCCCTGTCAGGAAGTTCGAGGAAATTATTGAGCATCTCTTCGGCGGTCGGGGTTCCCTGGAATCTTTTGGCATAGAGCCGGTGAATCTGATGACCATCGCCGCGGACGGCGCCTATGAATCCGTGGATTGCGTGAAGGCCGCGCATCCGGCCGCCGAATATCTGGGAATGGACGTGTTTCACAATTCCCTTGACGACGTTTTGACCCATCCCATGATTTCCTCCAGACAGACAGGCCTCTCGGCGCTCGCCGACAAATGCGTCCAGTGCGATCTCGTCCACATCTGCGGCGGCGGTTATTTCGCCCATCGTTATTCTCCTGAAAACGGCTTTCGCAATCCCACAATTTATTGCGCGGATTACGCGAAGCTTATCCGTCATATAGATTCGCGCGTAAAGCGAACGCTGAAGAAGAATGCTGTTTCCCATTTTGCTGGGGCGCAAAACTAAATTCGCGGTCGCGCGCTTGTCTCTGACCAGCAGAAAGGCCGGAGAATATGTCCTGGGCGACAATTTATTCGTCAGCCTTGGCCCCGACAACCCCGCGATAGATTTTTTACGAAGGATAGCCTCGCGGTTTTTCCCC